>CAJXQV010000001.1 GCA_913058165.1 uncultured Chromatiales bacterium
TCTACACAGAGTAGATCGTCGGCAGCGTCAGATGTGTATAAGAGACAGGCACCAGGCCATCCAGAATACCGACGCGCTTGCGCTCAGCTTCTTCGACATCAGAGTGAGTCATCGTGACCGGATGGGTAATCAGTGATTCAACCGACCCAAGGTTCTCAGCAAGGCTCCACAACTCAATGTTATCCATCAGTTGCTTTCCAGCCGTTAGACCACCTTTAACCTCAAACCAGATCATCGCACCAAAACCGTCAGCCTGACTGCAAGCCAGCTCATACTGCGGGAATGATTTAAGTCCCGGGTATGAGACCTGCTCAACTTTGTCATGCGATTCAAGAAACTCAGCAACAGCCATCGCATTTTGCGATTGACGGTCGACACGCACCGACAGCGTCTTAATGCCCTGCAAAGTATAAAACGCTACCTGTGGCGACATGATCGTACCGGTAGCGTTCATGATGTAGCGAACCTTATCCGCCAGTTCCTGAGTCGCTGAGATAACGGCACCACCAACAGTGGCATTGTGACCATCGAAGTACTTAGTCGTGCTGTGCACAACAATGTCGGCATTCAATTCCAGAGGTCGCTGGTAATACGGCGTCAGGAAGGTGTTATCCACGGCGTGCGGAATACCAAACTCGCGGGCCACTTCAGAGACAGCCGCAATATCCGTCAGCTTCAACGTTGGGTTTGCCGGTGTTTCAGTAATAATGAGACGCGTATTGTCTTTTACCGCTGCGCGCACAGCTGCCGCATCGGAGGTATCAACAAAACTAAACTCAACACCGAAGCGAGAGTAAATTTTTGTGCTCAGACGGTAGGTACCGCCATAAACAACGTCCGAAACAATGGCATGATCGCCGGCATTTAAAAACGCCATCATCACTGCATTTATTGCTGACATGCCCGTACCAAAACAAGAACAATCTGCCCCGCCTTCGAGTGCTGTCAGCTTATTTTCCAAAACCCGCACTGTCGGGTTGCCCGAGCGCGAATAGGAATAACCTTTATCCAAGTACTCATCGACCGAGCTCTGCACAAAGGTCGTGCTCTGGTAGATAGGGGTTAGTATTGATCCGGTTATCGGATCGGGTTCAACGCCCTCGTGAATCTGCCTGGTTGTAAATCGCATGATGCTTCCTTCTTTAGCATAGCGGCACAGTTTAACCTGATTTACCGCCGATCGCGCTGCTGGCACTTGTGCCGGACAGCTGCATTGGGGATTACTCGCCCCTTGTAAAACAATGTGCCGGAAGAGTCCGGAACAATTTAAAACTATCGAAGCCACTATGAGCAGCAACGCGTGGAAAGTATCCCCGCTCGATGAACCCGCTTTTAATGAGGCCTTGCGACGCCACGGCATTAGCTCTGCAGTATACCTTCTGCCTATTGGCGCCAAAGATATGCGGGCACCGCACCTGGAAGACGAGATCTATTGCGTTATCGAAGGCCAAGCGAAGCTGAAAGTGAACGATCAGGTCCGGGACATAAGTCCGGGCTCAATTCTCTGCGTTCAGGCAAGCGCCTAGCGTTCTTTTTTCGACATTACTGAGCACTTACTGCTGAGCCGCCGCAAATTGCTCTGTTGACAGCGCCATCATCGTTGCGCCACCGCTGCGAATCGTCGCTGCGTGCGCAGCCGCTCGCGGCAACGACTGTTCCGCGTAAAACTTAGCCGTCAAAACCTTAGCCTGCATAAAATCTGTATCTGTTGTGCCTGAAGCCAAACGCTCACTCGCAATTACTGCAGCACGCGCCATCTGCCAGCCACCGACCACAATACCGGCCTGCATTAACAAGTGATAAGACACGGCACCTGCGGTATCGCGATCATGTCCTGCATTTTCCAGCAGCCAAGCTACCGAGCCGCGCAAGCCCGCCAATGCCTCTTTAAAACTGATTGCACTAACCGCAAGCTCCGCATTCGACTCAAGCTGCGGAATGACGGCTGACATCTCTTCGATAAATGCGCTCATTGCTGCACCGCCGTCACGCAAAATTTTGCGGCCTGCCAGATCCAGCGCCTGAATACCGGTGGTACCTTCATAGATGGTTGTAATGCGTGCATCACGAAAGTGCTGGGCCGCCCCGGTTTCTTCAACGTAACCTGCACCGCCATGCACCTGAATACCCACAGAAGTGAGCTCCTGTGAAGTCTCGGTAGACCAGCCCTTAACGATTGGCGTAAGCAGCTCAACCATGGCGGCACTGTGCTGTTTAACGGCAGCATCTGCAGACTTCTCAGCCTTATCCAGATGGCTCGCAGCGTAGTAGGCAACTGCGCGCATCGCTTCGATTTCTGACTTCATCCGCATCAACATACGCCTAACATCCGGATGCTGAATAATGGCAACGCCGCCCTGAACGCGATCGTTGGCGTGAAACAGAGCTTGCTGATAAGCACGTTCGGAGATGGAGACGCCCTCGAGACCCACATTCAAGCGCGCACGATTCATCATCGCGAACATGCTGATGAGACCTTTGTTCTCTTCACCAACCAGATAACCTTCGGAAGCCTGGAAGCCCAACACGCAGGTGGGGCTGCCATGAATACCCAGTTTGTGTTCAATCGATACCGTTTCAACGTCATTGAAATCAGCCGGATTGCCATCGGCATCGAGCTTAAACTTCGGCACTAAGAACAAGGACAACCCTTTAACGCCCTCAGGCGCACCCTTGATACGGGCCAACACCAAATGAATGATGTTGTCAGTCATGTCATGATCACCCCAGGTGATAAATATTTTCTGACCGGTAATACGGAAGCTCTCGCCATCGCGTTCGGCGTACGAGCGTATTACCGACAAATCAGAGCCGGCCTGAGGCTCAGTAAGGTTCATCGTGCCGGTCCACTCGCCACTGATCATCTTCGGCAGATAGGCAGAACACAGTTCTTTGCTGCCATAAGACTCAATCGCGTGAATCGCACCCTGGGTGAGCATCGGGCACAAAGACCAAGCCAAATTAGCCGACTGCAGCATTTCTTCAACCGCCATACCCACTAACATTGGCTGCCCCATGCCATCGTATTCAGGGTCAAATGACAGTGCTGACCAACCACCCTCAACATACTGTTGATAGGCAGATTTAAACTCATCGGGCACCACAACCTGCCCGTCAACCAGCTTGGCGCCAACGGTATCGCCAATGACATTGGTAGGCGCGACGACGTCATTTGCCAACTGAGCAGCACCTTCCAACATGGCCTCAACCATATCGGGTGTTGCCTCTTCATACGCAGGCAATGCGGCGACTTCCGACATATCGGCAAGCTCATTAATCGCAAACAACATATCCCTAACCGGGGCGCGAAACTCAGACATCAGTTCTGTCTCTCCTAAAACGAATTCGGGTACTACCGGCCACCGCGCGGCCACATCACCGGCTTGCCCGGGAATGCGCAGCGCAAAAACGGGGGCTTGGCGGGGCAACCGGGCGAGTATTCTAACAACATCATGGGCTTTTTGGGGTGCTGGGACTGCAAAATCACGGTGATAACAGCCGGAGGCGCGAACTGCTACATTAGGCGCCGGTCGACCGTAAAACTGCTGACCGGCTAAAACTGGCCCAAGATGAATTGCGGGGTCAAAACCCGCATAAAACAAGGACTTTCGTCATGGACGGAGCGCAACCACAAGCCGCCGATACCTTCGCTGAAACGAAGTCTGAGGCCTCTCAGGAGGGGTCGGGACTCGCTCAACTCCGCCGTGCCGGGCATATCAGCGATGCAGAACGCAATAGTCTCGCGCCGGTGGCCGCGCAATTCGGGGTGGCAGTGACGCCGCAAATGCTCCGGCAAATTGACCCGCAGAACCCGACTGACCCGGTAGCAGCTCAGTTTGTTCCCAGCCTTAATGAGCTGAAGATCAGTGACGAAGAGCTCAGCGATCCCATAGGCGATCACCAGCATTCGCCGGTAAAAGGCATTATTCACCGCTACCCGGACCGGGTGTTGCTAACACCGGTGTATGTTTGCCCTGTCTATTGCCGCTTCTGTTTTCGGCGTGAAGATGTTGGCGGACAAGACGCGCTATCCGCGAATGAGCTTGAGGCTGCACTCAACTACATTCGCAGTAACACCGAAGTCTGGGAAGTTATTTTATCTGGCGGCGATCCGCTTATTCTTTCACCAAGACGCCTGAACAATATTTTGCAGTCACTGCGTGATATTCCACATGTCAAAGTCATTCGTATTCACAGCCGCGTACCCGTAGTGAGTCCGGAAAGAATCAGCGACGAACTCACTGCCGTATTGCGCGCTGCTAATCCGCTCTACGTCGTTATTCACACCAACCATGCCCAGGAATTTAGTTCAGCTGCTTTGAATGCCTGCGCAAAACTTGCTGATGCTGGCGTGCCTCTGTTGAGCCAGACAGTACTGCTCAAAGGCATAAATGACACACCGGAAAAACTTGGTGCATTAATGCGACTGCTGGTTGAGAACAGGATAAAACCCTACTACCTACACCACGCAGACCGTGCCAAAGGCACTGGACACTTTCGCACCAGCATTGAAGAAGGTCAGGCACTAATGCGCCAAATGCGTGGAGACTACTCGGGCTTATGCCAACCGCAGTATGTGCTCGATATACCCGGTGGTGCTGGCAAATCCCCTGTGGGGCCTCAGTACATCAAGCGCGAAGGGGAGCACTGGGAGGTCACGGACTTTAAAGAAGACACTCACAGCTACGCCGAAGAGCACACAACAGTCAAATAATTAAGGCTGTGTCACAATGTACACTTGGCATTTAAGGATAGAATCGCAGACATTAGTTTTTGCATGAGCGGAATAAACATGAATCAGCGCAAGCCCTCTTACATTTTAACCATCACCTGCCCCGATACTATCGGTATCGTTGCAGAGGTGGCGAGCTTCCTGCGCGACCAGCAATATTTTATCGAAGAGTCTTCACACTTCGGCGATCGTGGCACCGGCCAGTTTTTCATGCGAACCCGTTTCACCTATCCCGAGGGCATATTCTCTGCCGAGATTTTTGAAGATGGTTTCGCCGCTATCGCCGAACAGTTTTCGATGCAGTGGAATGTTCACGACTCAGAGCATCGCCCAAAGGTTGTGATCATGGTGTCGAAAGTTGACCACTGCCTCAATGACCTGTTGTACCGGTATCGCACCGGCTCGCTGCAGATCGATATTGCCGCTGTTGTCTCCAATCACATCGATCTCAAATCACTGGTCGAATGGCACAACCTACCGTTCGTTCATATTCCCGTTACCGCCGAAAACAAAACAGAAGCTGAGGCCACATTACTGCAGCTAATCGAAGAAACCAGCACAGAGCTGATAGTGCTTGCCCGCTATATGCAGGTACTTTCAGACAGCCTATGCTCCACCATGCCTGGCAAGATCATTAACATTCATCATTCGTTTCTGCCGGGCTTTAAAGGTGCACGCCCCTACCATCAGGCGCATGAACGCGGGGTCAAACTTATTGGTGCTACAGCACACTATGTCACTGCAGATCTGGATGAAGGCCCAATTATTGAACAGGTGGTTGAACGGGTGAGCCACACCCAAAGTGCCGACGATTTGACCGCAGCGGGCAGCGATGCAGAAGCGATTACACTGGCACGTGCGGTGAAATATCATATTGAGCATCGGGTATTTCTGGACGGCAATCGGACCGTGGTGTTCCAGCAGTAAAGCAGACGACCCCTACAAATATATGCGCATAACAAAAAGGGCTGCAACTGCAGCCCTTTTTTATAACGCCTAGCTTAGCTGCTCGCAGCCTATTTGCGGCGGCTCAGTATCGGTTTCAGCGATGCATTACTTTCGCGCAAACAGGTCTCCGTATTTTCCCAGTCAATACAGGCATCCGTCACTGAAACGCCATAAGTCAGGTCGGCACGACTCGTCTGCATCGGCTGGTTGCCTGCGAACAGGTTGCTTTCAAGCATCAAACCCATTATTGAAGTATTACCATTAACAATCTGCCCAACACAATTTTTTGCGACAGACAGCTGCAGGTTATGATCTTTATTGGAGTTGGCGTGACTGCAGTCAACCATAATCCGGCTGACTAACTTACCTTTCTCCAATGCCGCTTCACAGGCTGCAATGCTGGCCGCATCGTAATTAGGCTTGCCACCGCCGCCACGCAATACAACATGGCCATAAGCGTTACCTGCTGTTTGAAATACAGCAGTACGACCATCAGTGTTTATGCCCAGAAAATGATGTCCCTGACTCGCAGATTTCAGCGCATTAATGGCTACATCCAGCGAACCGTCAGTACCATTTTTAAAACCAACCGGAGTCGACAAGCCGCTCGA
This sequence comes from uncultured Chromatiales bacterium, assembly GCA_913058165.1. Classification (GTDB taxonomy): domain Bacteria; phylum Pseudomonadota; class Gammaproteobacteria; order Steroidobacterales; genus JABIQA01. The sequence continues at coordinate 6,292 of CAJXQV010000001.1, forward strand.
CATTTCACGATGCGTTTGTGATTCGGTTGTCCGGGCACCGATGGCGGTCCAGGTAATAAGATCGCCAAGATATTGCGGCATGATCGGATCGAGCGCTTCAGTGGCACAGGGCAAACCCATGCTGGTGAGATCGAGCATCAACTGACGCGCCAAACGGATGCCCTTTTCCACGTGGAAGGAATCATCCATATCCGGATCATTAACCAGACCTTTCCAGCCGACTGTAGTTCGCGGCTTCTCAAAGTAAACGCGCATCACCACAAAGATGGTCTCACTCACTTCGTCGGCAAGCTTAACCAATTTAGCTGCATACTCATGGGCGGCATCAATGTCATGAATTGAACAAGGCCCTACAACAACCACGAGACGCGGGTCACTGCCATCCAGAATATTTTTGATTGTCTGACGATGCTGCAGCACTGAGGCTTCCAGTTCGGCACTTACCGGCAACTCATTCAGAACCTCTGCAGGTGTCGGCAGGATTGTTTTGGAGACAACGTTGATATTGTGAATTTTACTTTGCATAACGATTCTTTAATTAGTGTCTTTAATAAATGTCTTCCCGGAAAGCAGGTATATAACCCGCCGATCAGCCCGAAAACCTAGCTGTATCGGTCGCGTAGCATAACAGGTAAACCCGCTTTAACTATGACCGAGTCCATATTTCCGTATACCAATCCGGCGCTTAGACACGAGCGCTCAGAACCATGAGTGATAACCACCGGGCGCAGGTGCATTCGCTGTAGGCGAAGCCTGCGGTCTCGCGTAGAATCCTTCGCGATCGCTGGCCTCTCAACACAGCCATCACTCCAATGAATTCATTACCGCCATTAGGAACACCCCATTGCCCAAATCATCCGCTTTACGCGCTCGCCAGAGACTGGGTAAGTACCGCATTGAGAAGAAACTCTCGAGCGGTGAACGAGCATCCATCTACCGCGCCTATGACACTATTCACGCTATACCCGTGGCTCTGAAAGTGGTAACACCCGAGATGGCGGCAAATGCCTGCTTTCTGGAAGAATTTACTATCGAGGCACGGCTGTCGACACGGATGGAGCACCCGAACGTGTTGGCCATTCAGAATGCTTCATTTGTGGATGACTACTTTGTTATTGCCATGCCATTAGGCCTTGAGTCTTTGGCAGACAGAATTACCCGCCGCATGTCGACAGATCTTGCACTGAGCTTTACCGAGCAAGCGATTGCCGCCGTTGCTCATGCTCATAGCCGAAAAATAATCCACTGCGACATCAAGCCCGAAAACTTTATTGTGTTCCCCGATAACCGGCTGAAACTGTCTGATTTTGGATTCTCAAAGGTCGCACAGCCCAGGCTCAAGGCCTCGGGATCAGGCACGGTGGGCTATGTGGCACCTGAGCAGGCCGTTGGGCACCCGATGTTTCAATCGGATGTTTTTTCATTAAGTTTACTTATATATCAGCTATTTAGTGGCAAGCTGCCGGAATGGCCCTACAGCTGGCCACCCGCGGGCATCGACAAGGTTCGGCGCAAACTCCGTCCCAAAACGAGGCATTGGCTGCGCAAAGGAATGGCAATGAGGCCGCAGGACCGTTACCGTAATGCTGTAGCAATGGAAAATGCATTTCATAAGATTCCCCGACTGAAGCGCTGAATGTGACTAAATCGCTCAAACTGCAGACCACGAGTTACATTTCTTCCGCGCGACTCTACGTCGGTGAAACGGAATCGGAACGAGACTCGTTGCACAGCGAACTGGGTGAAGTCGAAGTATCCACAGTTGCCAACTACAATAAAAAACGCCCCAATGAAGATTCCGCGGCGGTAATTCCGGTAAACGGTCATGCATTGGTGCTGGTTGTTGCCGATGGTGTTGGTGGTCTGCCAGGCGGTAGAGCTGCATCCAATACGGCTGTTGAGACAGTTTGCGAGATCGTCTCCAAAGCCACCGACAAGAATCTCCGCTCAGCTATTCTGGATGGCATCGAAAACACCAATCAGAAACTGCTCGCTCAGGGTAATGGCAGTGCTACCACGATCGCCATCGCTGAAATTCGGCGTGGCATCGTGCGCAGCTATCATGTGGGTGATTCAGCGATTTGGGTCTGCGGACAACGTGGCCTAATCAAAATGCAGACCACGGCACATTCGCCGGTGGGCTTCGCCGTCGAAGCCGGCCTGCTCAATGAAACTGAAGCATTGAATCATCAAGACCTGCATCTGGTGTCAAATGTTGTCGGCTCAAACGATATGCGCATTGAGATCGGTGCAGCACTGCAGTTAGCTTCGCGCGACACCGTCATGCTCGCCAGCGATGGCCTGCTAGACAACCTTATGCAGCATGAAATTGTGCGACTCATACGCAAAGGCCCTCTCAACAAGAGCATCGATGGCATCACCGAACTCAGCCTGAAGCGCATGCACGACCCCACCGCAGGGCGCCCCAGCAAGCAGGATGACTACACCGCCATTCTATACCGGCAACCGCCTAAACCCAGGAAGCTGCAAAAACCGCGCAAGCCAGTATCGCAAGCAGGCATGGTCGATCTGGCTTCGCAACGCAAACCATCAGGCAAATAACTTCGGGGCTATCTTTCCACTTCCCTGCCCTGCTGGTTAGAATCAACACATAAATTAGCGGAGAAAAAACAATGACCAACGAATCAACAATGCAGCCATTTGCACCGGGCGATATTTTCCTCGGCGTTACCCTGCTTAATAACTCAGACGATGATCATGCTGGGCCCGGCCGCATCATTCAGTACGATGCCGACTTTAATGAAAAAGGCGTGCTCTGGACCGAGGGCACCTCACATCTGGTCGGTGGTTTGAATTTCGGCCCCGACGGCAACCTCTGGGCATTCGACAGTAATGCCCACAGTGTCTTGCGCATCAGCCCGGAAGGTAAACAGCTGCCCGAAATCAAGTTTGCCGAGAGATCGTTCTCGCATTGTAATTTCGCGCCCGATGGCACAGTAATTATGGGTGAGCACTTGGTCGGTGATGGCAGCAGCTTCCCGGAGTGGATGGGCACATTAGCCAAAATGGGTACTGTCTTGACCAAGATCCCGGGTGAAGATGTGTTTGGCCACGGCCATATCTTTCGATTCACTATGGATGGTGAACTGGTCAAGGAATACAGCAACGAGGTCCACGGCGGCATGACTGGCTTCCTGGGCTGCACCACCGCAAGCCTCTCGCCCGATGGCAAGACAATGCTCTACAGTTCCGAGACCGGCGCTCGTCTCATGCAATACGATCTCGAGTCTGACCAACAGCTGCCTGATTTAATCACCTTCGGTCCGCGTGAAGGCATGGTGCTTATAGCCCGCTACCAACCCGATGGCACCATCCTAATGATTAAAGCTGTGTCGCGAACAGAATTTGCACTGCAGCACCTATCAGCCGAAGGCGAGGATATCAGAACCTATGAATTACCAGGCCCCGGCTGGGCGACAATGGCCCCCTCTAACGACGACAATATCATGCTAATCAGTAATTTCTTCAGCGGTGATTTGGCGACCTTTAACCTGGAAACAGGTGAAATCAGTACTAAAGTCAATGTCGGCGTCGAACGATCACTGGCTGGTATTGCTCAGTTGCCTGCATAACACAGCACATAGCAGCATAAAAAAGGCCCCGCTGAGAAATCAACGGGGCCTTTTTATTACCTGCTCTTTTGTTAATTAGCCTGCAAAAGTCAGCCTATCGGCTTCCCATATAGCGCTTACCAGGGCAAGGCACGACCGTCATAATTCCAGAAGGTGCCGGTATTCTCGACCCAGGTGTTATCGATATTCCGCGCCATATCTTCAGCAGCAACATCAGCAGGGCGCAGCATTTTCTTTGGTAAGCCCGCAACAAAATCCGTATCGGTGAGACCAGGGTTAACCATCGCAACGGTAATGCCCTTGCGCTTAAGCTGCACCGCAAGGTTCGTGTACATCATGTTTACCGCCGCTTTACTGGTGCGATACACCATAGTTCTCGGCGAACTGATACCGGCAATCGAACCTTCGCTGCTGGAAACAACAACCAACTTCTTCAGCTGGCTGTCCAAAAGGTTCTGATAAAATGATTCGGCGATTTTGGTGGGTGCAATAACATTCACATCAAGCACTTTACGAAATTCGTCATAGTCGATATTGCCAAACATCTGGCCCCGAACATCGCCGCTAATACCTGCATTGTTAATTAAAATATCAATAGGCTGACCCTGCAATTCGGCAGCTAATGCATCCACCCGAGGAAAATCGGTCACGTCCAGTTGCACCACGGTAAGGTTTTCATTTTCTGCGGCCAACGCGTTTAGCGCATCGGCTTTCCCGGGGCTACGGGCAGTGGCAATCACGTTGTAGTCCCGTGCGAGATAGACTTTCACAAATTCAAAACCGATACCACGATTCGCCCCAGTGATCATGACAGTAGGCACATAGCCTTCAGGCAGTTCAATGGTATTCTCAGGAATCTGAACTTCCATCAATAGTTTGTCTACATTGTGACCGCCTGCAAAAGCGGTTGAAAATATCGCTATCGTTAACATGGCGAACAGCGCTGTGAATTGCTTCTTCATTGTGTATTCCTGTCTTAAATAACTCTGAACCTAAGCCGAATGATACCTATAAATATAAATCGGAAATTTTTGTCACCGCTGTAAAAAACGGCCGGATTTTACCGACCATTCATCGAGCACTAAGGCGCATTAATGCGCCCTTTACAGTGACCTAACTGGCCGCCTTAAGCTTATCTTCTGCACCACGACCACCTTTTACTGTAGGCACAGCGTCCAGCACCCAGCCTTTAACGTTACGGCGCTCAGGGCTCGGAATGGCATAAGCCACGCGGCCTTCATTGGCCTCAATAGCCCGGCTATCAATACGCCAGCCTTGCTCGTCCCATTCTTTCAGGTGCTCACGATAGATAAGAATGCATTTATCTGAAGGCGTCATAAATTCTTTGGTATTGGTCTCAGGTGTAATCACGGGGTGCAGGTTCTCAAGAACCTTAACGTCCTGATTAGCCACATACTGATTGCGGCTAATCACGTAGTCATCGTTCTTTTCTTCGAGCACACAGTTACGCATGCAAATGAGATAAACGTATGAGTTGTTTTCGTCGATAGGCCGCTCAATTAAATACTGATGCAACCAGAACTCGGGTGACGGATGAATGTATGTCCAGACCTGATTCGGGCCGTGGTAACCGGTGCCTGCTTCTAGGTCACCTGCTTTTTCGCGCAGCTCGCGCATCTGACCTTCCGGCAATGGTGGAGCTTTAAACGTGTGCCAGAAGCCCTGACCATAATCGCTGCCATTATTGTCGAGGCGCATATCGTTAACTTTGTACTCTTCGTCTTCACCTTCCATGCCATGAGTGTCATGCACAAACTCGTTATGCGCAGGATCAATGCCATTTTCAATGGAGCGCTCGTAGTTGGCCTTAAAACCGTAGTGCTGCAAAGTGCCGCGCCAGCCTTCCTGGCCCCACTCTTTGATATTAATAATCGGTGGGCGCTCCGCTTCGGGAAGATCGCCAAGAAACGCGAAAATCAAGCCGTAACGTTCTTCAACGGGATAAGCATCAGTGCGGGTGCGGCCGGGAATGTTTGCATCCTTACCCAGGGAGGGCAGCCGCTGCACATTACCGGAGGCATCAAACTGCCAGCCATGATAAGGGCACTCGATACAATCACCTTTGATTTTGCCGTCGGCAAGCGAACCGCCGCGGTGAGTACAGGTATTACTCAAGCAAGCAGCCTTGCCTGCTTCATCTCTGAAAACCACTAAATCCCGTCCAAGAGCTCGCACTTTCAGGGGCTTATCGGCGGTCAACTCTTCCGCTGTGGCCAACGGATACCAGAAGTTAATGTACATAGTTCTTCCTTTCTTAGATTTTTTTGTAAGTCAAAACACGCACCTTTATAAGGTGCAGTTATATAAACTATTCGGCTAAAGCACAAATTCGGATGCGTCAACTATAGTACGGGAGTGCTCGGCTGTCCTAATATCAGCCCGATAGTCCCTGCGGCTGCATTAAACCTGCTCTAACCGGATACGCCCGCACGCATGCTGCGCCGACGCACACTCACCACAATAAAGAAGCAAGGCACTAACACCGCAGCACCCAGCAGCAACGGGCTGTTTACACCCAGGCTCTGAAACATCAAACCGGAGAACGTCGGACCAATGGCCCGGCCAAGGTAGACAAATGACTGATAAACGCCGATCACTGTGCCCCGCTCCTGCTCACCGGCATGCCGCGATACCCAACTAACAGCAACGGTATTAAACAGCGCGCCGGCAGCACCCGTGAAGGTAATGCCCACTATCATCCAATGCCAGGTAGGCGCCAGGGTCATAATCACCAGGCCCGCCGAATAAGAGGCCACCGCAATCATTAGCAGGCGGCCCTCGCCCAGAATCGGGGTTAAACGCCCGACCAACCCCAGTTGCACCACCATTACTACCATGCCGAGGTACATGAAGATGAAGCCAACCTGCTGGGAGGTCCACTGGAATCGGGCTGCAGACCACAGCGGCATAATGGTCTCAAACATCGCCATAACGAAAAAGACGATAAAACCCATGAGCACCATCTGAGCCAGAAACGGGCGACGCAGAACATGTTTTATTGAACTCCAGCCCCCGCCAACCTTCTCCTGATACACCTTAGCTTTGGCCTGCGACTCAACAGAGTGGCTTTCCTGCAGATAAATCAGCACGCCGAAAAAGGTAATCAGGGCAACGCCGGCAGCAGCAAGGCTCGGCAGAAACATACTGTGCCCATCAACCCCGTTACCACCCAAAATGCCGCCTAAAGCCGGACCGATCATAAAACCCAGACTCACTGCACCGCCGACCAACCCCATACCTTTGGCGCGTTTTTCGGGCGGCGTAATATCAGCAACATAAGACACGGCTGCAGCAAAGTTGCCGGCCAGCAACCCGGTGGCCAAACGCGCGCCTCCGAGCACCCAAAGGTTGTCTGCCAGAGCCATGGCCATATAGGCAATGATCTGACCGAATATCGTCATCAGCAACACCGGGCGACGACCAATACGATCGCTTAAACGCCCCCATAACGGGTTGGCAACAAACTGCCCAAGCGAGAAGGTGGAGATAATAAAGGCAGCGACCATAGGGCTGGCGCCCAGATCTTCAGCGGCAAACATAAAGGGCGGCAAAATAAGGCCGAAGCCAAGCCCGCTGGACATGACAACAAAAAAGATAACGAGCATGGGGCTTGGCTTAACGCCGCCGAATGAAAACATGCGGTTTATTTATACTCTAGCGCAGCGCGCCCACTAGTAATGGAGCTAACATCTACTGTGCGTAAAAACTCTTTAGCCGCCGAATCATTTTTAACGTAAGCATCTAGGAATGCGGTATTCAGAACTCGCACAATTTCGACGCCCTGAGGATCGTTGTCGCCGCCACGATTAGGACGACAGATCTCACCACCCAAATAATGGTCGCCATTTTCCAACACCAATGAATATTTATCCTCGGGTGGGCTCAACGTATAAGGCGACATGCGCCACTCCCACGGGAACTGTTCACGGGTACCGACATTACCGGTATCAAGCGTGCCGCCTGAAGCGAATAACGGACGATTAATTGAATCAAAAGCCGCTTCGGTCAACCTAGACTTATCGACCATGGTGGCAGGGCCAACGCCACTTATAATTACCGCGGCATCAAAACGTTCATCGGCGTATGAAACCACTTCGCCATCAGGCCTAGTAATGGGCGCACCAACCATCACTTCACTAATCATGCCTCCAAAGGAATGACCGGCCACCGCGAAACGCTCACGATCGAGCTTGCCGGCAAACTCGGGAATACTTACCTCTATATCATCCAGAGAATCCAGCACAAAGCTCAGATCTTTAGCCCGCGCCTCTTGCAGAATAGGCAGCACACGCGGGTTAATTTTTCCAAGATTAGGCGAGTCGAGGTGATCGAGTGCTACAACCACATAGCCGTTCGACACCCAGAAATCAGTTATAGCGCGGTAATTCTGTGGGTAACAAAATGCCCCATGTGAAAAAACAACGACTGGAAACGTGCCCTTGCCTACCGGATAAGACACCTGCATCTGAACATCACGGTCTTGGCCCGCATCATTCAAAACAAGCGCATCGACATGCTTAACCTGATACGGACCCGGGGCTGTATCCCAGACACGAGGTTGCTCGGGTTGCTGCAATGCGCAGGCAGCGAGGAAAAGAACAGCCAATAACGCGGCTACAGCACGCGTCTGAAAGAACAGCTTCATAATAAGAATTCCGTTCGGACTGGGCCACTGTCCGTTTGAGTTACCGGCCGAATCACTGAGCCTAGCCCCAGCACAGCTATTATTCGTTGTCGGCACCGCAAATGCACCCCCCCCGACCAAAATGGTGACTAATTCGAACGGGCTTGCACCGCCAAGCGAATACGCAGAACAATGATAGAAGCCAGAAAAAATCCGGAGGAAGCCATGAAGTACCTCAACGACCCGGATGGCCCGCGCAAACTACGCCAATGCAGTGGACCCAACGTATGTCACCTATGGTCCGCGGGATAGGCGCGAGTTTTTATCGTTATTAAAAATGACCGGCGGTTAACGCCGGTCATTCAGCCGGACGCTGGCTGTTACTTCGCTTTGGCGAGGGAAACATCCGCATCAGCTGGCAGTAAAGGGATTGAGTCCAGCACCCAGCCCTTCTGCTTACGACGCGCCGGACTCGGAATGGCATAGGCTATGCGCTTCGTGTCACGCTTCACCTGCGCCATATCAATGCGCCAACCCTTCGCATCCCATCCTTTCAGGATGTCACGATACATCAGGATAACTTTGTCAGCCGGCACCATAAACTCTTTGGTTCTCGACTCCGGCGTAATCACCGGGCGCAATTGATTGAGCACCGTAATATCCTGCTGAATAACATTCCAGTTACGCTTCACAATTTCATCATCATGCTCAGGCTCAAGGGCCATGTTGCGCATGTTAATCAGATAAATCTTGGTGTTGTTTTCATCAATCGGTGCTTCATACATGTACTGACCGAACTCGGCCTTTTCTGAGAACCGGATAATGGTCCACAAATGGTTTGGGCCAGTATTGCCCGAACCAGCTTCACGATCGCTCTTGGCCTTCTTAAATTCAGACATTACCGATTGCTTTTTCATCTCGGGCGAATTGAACTTGCTGAAGAAACCAAAGCCCCATTCGTAATCTTCATCGATCAGACGCAGATCATTAACCTTATACTCGGCATTCTCACCACCGAAGCCATGCGTTGGATGCACGAACTCGTTGTGCGCAGGATCGAGACCGTTCTCTATTGAACGCTCATAGTGGATCGGTACTTCATACGTAATTTCACTGACAGCCCAGCCTTCTTTGGCATAGGTCGGGATTTCAAGAATCGGTGGGCGTTCCGCTTCGGGCAAATCGCCCAAAAAGGCGAATACGATGCCGTAGCGCTCTTCCACCGGATACGCATCAATTCGGGCGCGGGCCGGAATCTTGGCGTCTTTACCTAATGACGGGATCTTGGTGACATTGCCGTCGCCGTTGAACTCCCAGCCGTGATAAGGGCACTGCAAACAATCGCCCTTTACCTTGCCATCACCCAGCGAACCGCCCCGATGTATGCAGGTATTGCTCAAACAATGCGCTTTGCCTGCCGTATCACGAAATACGACCAGATCCTGGCCCAGGATACGCGTTTTTAAAGGGCTTTCGCCGAGTTCTGCGCCCCAGCAGGTGGGATACCAAAAATTGATGTACATAGTGAACTTCTCTCTTTATTAGCGATCTTTGGACTATAGACGGTTTTAGTCTTACTTGGCTATTCGCCCCAAGCTGCGCTTCAGATTCGATCCGATTCTTGCTGACCTGCTGAGTTGCGACATCGCCCAATGCGCGGATAAGCGCCATTAAACATGCATTGCAACAAATACTTAGGAGGTAAGGTAAGGTTAGTCTAAGATAATATTTTTTTAAACAATTATTCTTTGAAACTCCATATAAGAGAGATTAAGACCATGGCACAACCACAACATCTTGATAGTTCTCAGCAGCTAGACAACATTGTCGATAAACCCAAGTCTTCAATTGTCGATAAACCCAAGTCTTCATTCAAAGGGGCTAAAACAGGTTTCGAAGGCCGCGAAGAAGACATCGGCAAGGCCGTGCAGCTCGCACTTAGAACTATGGCGAGCAGCGCAGGCTATAAACATGAAATGAATGACGCCTTAGTTAAGGCCAGATTGCACGCGATGCAGTTTGCAAAAGACATGAATATCATGGAGCAGTATGTTGAGCATGACGTGAAAACCATGCGGCCTATCAATTCACGCGTGGGTCAGGTCATTGCTAAAACCGGTGACAAAGAGGCAGCTCTGGTTGGCCTTACTGAGCGTACCGCCTGTCACTACCAATTGGTTATGGAAACAGAGGTCGAACCAGGCAAACGCACCTGGCAGTCGCCCTGGGGCAATGTACTTAATGCCTGCAAGCGCATGGGCATGTTTACCATCACAGAGAAAGAGATTCATGAAGAGTGGTTCACGCCCCGCATTAAGGGCTTTGCCGCAGACTTAGGCGTTGAGGTTAAGGTTTCAGAGTGGAATGACGACGGCGTCGTCTCCATCGAACTGGCTGAATAGCACGCACCCAAGCGGTATTAAAGAAAGGGGCCTTTGGCCCCTTTTTTTTATGGAATATTGTCAACTTCTGAATAATTGCATTAGCGCCGTAGCGCCGGGGATAACAGCACTGCCGAATATGCCCAAATACCTTGCTGCCATAGTTATTCTGCTCACCCTGTTGCTGCCCGCTTGCGGCAGAGGCCCGATCACCTCTCAAGCTGATGTCATTATTGTGGGTGCAGGCATAGCAGGCCTTGCTGCAGCGCTCGAGGCGGCCGATAAGGGGGCAGAAGTTATTGTGTTGGATGCCAACTCTGTGGGTGGTGGCCATGCCGTGAAGGCTGGCGGGCTTGCCATGGTGGACACCGCCCTACAACGTGACAAGGGCATTAAGGATTCGCCGGAGTTGGCGACACAGGAACTGCTCGCCTGGGGTGAAGATGCCAACCCCGAATGGGTAAAGCGTTACGCAGAAGACTCCGGCACTGAAGTTTACGACTGGCTCGTTAAACTCGGCGTCGAGTTTAAGCTTATTCTGCCAACACCCGAGAGCTCGATACCGCGTTTTCATTTCACCAAAGGCACTGCTGTGCATGTGGTTTTGCCGATGCTGCGCGAAGCACTTAAGCAACCCAACATACGCTTTCTGTGGAGCATTAATGCCGATGCGCTGTTACTGGCGGAGGACCGGGTTATTGGTATACAGGCCCGCAACCTGCGCACAGGCGGCACATTCCAGCTTTACGGCGGTAGCATTGTACTTGCCACCGGTGGCTTTCAAAGCAATATTGATTTAGTAACAAGCCATTGGCGGGAACCGCGCAGCAGTCCCGGACGCTTGCTTATAGGTTCGGGCCAGTTCGCTAATGGCAGCGGTTATCTGCTGGCTGCTGAAGCAGGTGCGCAACTGCAACGGATGGATCATCAGGAGACATTTGTTAACGGCATACCGGACCCGCGTGATGCCACCAACACCCGCGGCCTCACCGTAACCAATCGCCAAGCCATGCTGATAAGTGAAGAAGGCAATCGGTTTGTCGATGAAGCCCTGCCTAGCAAAGACATTGAGAAAGCAGTTTTCGCCCAGGTTCAGCAAAAGTTCTGGATGGTGTTTGATACCGATGGCGCAAAAAAACTCGGCGTGCGGGGTGCCGCCTGGCTCAACACCAACAGTGTTCGTGATGAGATCATTAATAACCCAGCACTCATCGTCACCGCTGCCAACCCTGAAGAGCTTGCTGCTAAGCTCGGTATAACGCATACGTCACTGCTTAATAGCCTTCAGACCTACAATACCAGCGCACGTAAACTGATTAGCAATCCGCCGTTATACGCACTGCAATTGCACCCTCTAACCCGCAAAAGCATGGGCGGCCCGGCCATTAATAAAAACGCACAGGTGTTAAGTACGACGGGCGAAGTCATTCCCGGCTTGTATGCGGCTGGCGAACTCACCGGGGTTGCCGGCATCAATGGCAGCTATGGCGGCTCGGGAACATTTCTGGGGCCCTCGGTGTACATCGGCCGTATTGCAGGGGCTGCTGCTGCCGCTGATAGCAGCTTTCCCACAGGAGAGCTCGAGGTTATAAGTACCGAAAAGTCCGCCTTAGATCTTGATGGCTACTGGCACTACAAAGTGGCTCACGATGTGGTTTATGCCAATCAGCTTGACTGCGACAGTTGCCATAAGCAAACGCCGATGGCAGAAGTAGCCTCCAACCAACAATTGCTCACCCGTCTGCAAACCTGCCTGAACTGCCATTAAGCTCAGAAAGCGTTGTAGTATGATTCTCAAGCTAAAGTCTTGAGAATTTGTATGAGCGAGAACAAACCCCCTGAGTACCCAAACCCAACCTATGGTTGGTATGTTGTTTGCGTACTCACGCTGGCCTATGTTTTTTCATTTCTCGATCGCCAGATTCTCGCCCTACTCATTGAACCTATCCGCAAAGATATGGATATTAGCGACACCCAAATTAGTCTGCTATTGGGTCTCGCCTTTTCTATTTTTTACACGCTGCTCGGTGTGCCCATTGGTCGCTTAGCCGATCGCAAAAGTCGTCGCGGCATTATTGCTGTGGGCATTACCATCTGGTGCATCATGACGGCAGCCTGCGGTCTAGCCAAAACGTTTACTCAGCTGTTTCTGGCACGCGTTGGTGTGGGGATTGGCGAAGCCTCTTTGAACCCGAGCGCCCTGTCGCTTATCAGTGATTACTTCCCGCGCAATAAACGCGCCCGCCCGATTGGCTTTTACAACATGGGCGTCTCCTTGGGTGCCGGTGTGGCAATGGTCATTGGCGGGCAGATCATCGCCTGGGTATTCGAAGCGCCGCCCATTGAATTGCCTGTGGTCGGCACGCTACAGCCCTGGCAGGCAGTGTTTGTAATGGTTGGTCTGCCCGGTTTGTTAATTGCGGTATTGATGGCGACGGTAAAGGAGCCTGCACGGCATGACAAACTAACCACCGCTGATGGTCAACCCGACTTTCTTCCCATGAAAGATGTCATGCGCTTTTTGCTGGATAGAAAAGCCACTTACCTGAGCCTGTTTTTGGGCATGTCAGTGGTTACGATTGTTGGCTACGGATTTCTGTTCTGGATTCCGACCATGTTCATCCGCACATGGGGCTGGAGTATCGCTGAAGTCAGTATGGCCTATGGTTTGGTGGTGCTGGTGTTTGGACCCATCGGAGTGAACCTCGGCGGCTGGCTGGCACAGCGTTTGTATCAACGCGGGCGTCGTGCGGGGCACATGCGCGTAACGATTCTCGGCGCATTTATTCTAGTACCGTCAGCAACACTGGCGCCATTAATGCCTACCCCGGAATTGGCTTTGCTAATGTTGGTGTTTGTCACACTTGGTGCCGCCATGCCATCCGCTACTGCGGCCGCCGCACTTATGATGATTGTGCCCAACCAAATGCGCGGACAAACAGTGGCTATGTATTACTTTGTGACCAATGTACTGGGGCTCACAATCGGGTCATCCGCCATTGCGATGATGACCGACTATGTGTTTAAAGACGATGCAGCATTGCGCTATTCAATTGCCTGGGTATCTGGAACCACCGGCGTGGTCGCATTGGCATTACTGCTTTATAACCTTTCACACTACAGAAAAAGCGTTATCGAAGCCGATGCCTGGAGCAATGATTAAGCTCCGCGCTTAAATGCCTGCTCCAGCGCTGCGGTGCATTGCTCGTGCTGATTCAGAAACGACTCCAGCACCTTTAATTGATTCAGCGCTCTGGCCTCATTGTGTTCACCGCGGGTAACGAACCTTCTCTGATCCCAGCCGAAGTAACTCTCGTTAAGTGCATCGGCACAAAACCTTGCGGCCAACTCCACCAGAATGGTCTGCGTGCCGTCTATAAAAGCACGCCATTCGCCAGCTTCCAGAAAGTCGCCCGCGTACTCTGCGTATCCGTTCGCTGCAGCAGTAAAGTACTCAAGCGAAAACTCCCCCGTCTCGGCATCCTCGCTTTCCGGGTTGCACCAACTGCGGAAGGCATCGCCCATTTCCAATGCCAGCGGCATATGCGCCAGCGTATCGAGGTCGACCCAACACAGCGACTTACCCGCATCGTCAAACAACAGATTAGAAATCTTGGGATCACCGTGTACCAGCCGCACAGCATCCAGATTAATAGCCGGCAATGCCGCCGCTGAACTCAGGATGGTTCCTGCCAACGGCACAATATGGGCAAAGCGCGTATGGTCAGCGTGCTCTTCCAAAGCATCACATAAATTCTGAATGTGGCGTACCGTGTCATGCACATGCGGCCGCTGATTACTGAATACTATATCGAGATCAGCTACCGCTGCGTGAAAGCGTGCCAGTGCAGCGCCTGCTTCGTAAGCCTGCTCTGGCGTTTCCAGCCCATCGTAGCTCTTGCCAGGCACATAGGTCATGAGTCGCCAGTTATCATCGGCGTACTCGGTGGTAAAGCCACCTTTCAAGTTCGGAATGAGTTCCGGTGTTAGCAATCCCTTTTTCTTGAGATGCACCGTCAACTGGCTTATATCGTCATTCACCGATGCCGGAAACATGGGGTTCACCTTTTGCAACACCAATGTCCGCTCGTCATCAAGCTCGAGTCTCCAGGTCTGATTAATAATCCCGCTACCGACTTCGTCGATACGGAGAGCAAAAAGCCCATAGGCTTCAAGTACTTCTACAATTAGTCGCAACATAAAAAATGAATTCTTTTTAAAAAATTAACACGCATACTCTTTCCGGTAGAAAAGTTATGACAGTAGTGTAATCGCACAGCCCCATCAGACGAAACTCATTCTGAGTATTTTCTGAGCCAGAGCAGCAAAACGGCCCGAACAGCTGCTAATGAGCCACAAGTATAAGGGAATGCATGAGTAATAAACTCGGACAGATCCAACTGACTCAAGGCATCTAAGGCCGACACGCTGGAGCACTATTCTAATCGAGCATGATGACCGTAACATTCATTACATTCATCAACCTGCTAAACCCATACCTACTGACCGAACACCTGAAAATGTCGATGGATATTCAGGGTGATTTCACAGGAAATATGTATGTGTTTACGGAGTCCGCGGCAGTATCTAAGGAGCAGAGGGTGGGAGAGGTAGCGAACCTTCGTTAAATTGTCTGCTGCGGTTGCAGCCTGGGTGTGACCGCAAGTGCCAATAAAAAACCCAGCACTGGGCTGGGCTTTTTGAATCATTGTCGGGCTGAGTTAAGCAGCTGGCTTACGTCGCATCCAACCCAGCAGCCCTAAGCCAGAACCGAACAGCCAGAGGGCGGCGGGGACGGGGACTGCAGAGACTTGCGCAACTAGGAACTCATTGCCGGCGATGTTGTCGACTTCAAGCTCCCAACGCAGCCCTTCACCCAATGCAGTAGTCGAGTAGATGCCATCAAATGCACCCAGAATATTGGCCGATTCTAAAATAACAAAAGCATCGCCTATGACCGGTGCAAACCCATCAAGTAAATCCAGACGCAGCGTACCATCCAGTGATGTATCGCCAGTAACGTCAACCACGTCGTATTCAGAGCCCGCCATAGTGCCGGCGATTTCGATCAGCAGTGTTGAAAACTCATCCTGAGAATAGTTACCGTTAATAGTGGTGGTGCCGGGTGAGTTACCGGGCGATAAGAAGCCACCAGTATTATCGAGATCGCCGTTAAAGGTATCTACACTCAAAGTGCCGCCGGTGAAGTTAAAGGTGCCGTTATTGTCGATAGTGGTGCTGTCTCTTATACACATCTGACGCTGCCGACGATCT
>CAJXQV010000002.1 GCA_913058165.1 uncultured Chromatiales bacterium
CGAGATTGCCTCTTGTCTCGTGGGCTCGGAGATGTGTATAAGAGACAGCCTGTGTATTGGTGGTATAGCGACCGAGCTATCGAGCAAAATACAAAGTCTGAGTTAATGCTGCTGCCTGAGTAACATTTCTTTTTTTGCAAAGTCCTTTTATAAATTAATACATCGGTAAAATTACCGAGTGCTAGAGTGGCGCTCGACTTTATATCGATGCATGTGGAGTGGTTATGGGTTTCTTCGATAGATTTTTTCATCCCAACACAACTAATGAGCCTTTTGTAGATAGTCCGATGCGGGATAACTGGTATCAGGCCAGTTCGTATTGGCCATCATCATTTGCGCTGATTACCACTGTTGATGAAGAGGGCAACACCAATATTGGCCCGTATCAGCTGACCTTCCCGTTTGAAGTTATTGGGGGTCGCTCATTTATTGTATGCAGTCGACAGGGCTCTAATACTGAAACGAATATTCATCAGGTCAAGAAGTGTGCGCTGAATTTTGTTGAGTTCGATAAAAGCTGGATCAAGAAGATTGTGCGCCTGGGCTACCCCGGGCAGACCACGCTTGAGAAAATGGAAGACAACCCGTTTACTCTGATTGATAGCCCTACCGAGGGAAGGGCTCAGGACCCACTGTTTCCAAAGATTCTTAAAGAGGCTTTTCAGGTTTACGAATGCACGTTTGATTCGGAGCAGTCGATCCGTGACGATGGCAAGACACCCGAGTATATGGTGTTGCGTATCGACAACATCCTGCTGAAAAAAACCTGGCAGGAAAACATCGAGAACGGCACCACCCGCATGCCAAGAATGCCGATTGCTTATGGGTTTCGCGACGGCCACAAGTTTTGGTTTGCGGAGCACAAAAAACCGTTCTGGGTTCCTACTCCTACCGACAAAGGGCCTAAAGAAGAGGCTGTTCTGTATGAGGCTAACCGTCTCGAGCCGGATAGCGTGCAGTTTACCCGTGCGGCCTGTAAGCAGCTTACGGGAGTGCCGAAGCCGTTTATTAAGACGGTGCTGAAGGGCATTATCAAGCAGGCAAAGGCCGACGGGGTTGCTTTGGTGGACGAGGATTACGTAAAGAAGATTAACGACGAGCGAAACAGCTAATTTTCTTATTCAGCCTATCATTCAGTAGCTTATTAAAGGATTGGTGCATAGCAGAACAAATAGGGTATACAATTTAAATACGGGAAATTGGGGGGGTTATTTGTTTATTTTCAAAAATGGCTTTCTGCAGGTGGAGTCTTGTGTGTGCATTTTGCGGATAGCTGTCCTGCGTTCGCCACTGATGTTTATTGGGCTGGTTTCGCCTACCAGGGCGCATATTTCGAAGCAGCCTCGCGACATCCATATTCCGCTGATCAAAGAGGCTTCGGTTGAGCTCTCGGACGAGTGACTTATTTCATCGACTTTAGTAGGCCCTAAGAACTAAAGCCGGTTTTTGAACTGTGTAGTTTGGTTCGCGATGTTTTTTGTATGGGCCAGATTGGCTGGCCTGCTTATGGGAGATATAGAATGAAGGTTGTTAATGTTGTAGCGATTGTTGCTATGTTGACTGCGGGCATTGCTTCCGCTGTTGAAGTGAAAGAAAAGGGTGCTTATATCGGTGGTGCTTATGGTGTTACTGAAGTCGATGATGATAATTTGAGTGACTTAGTAAATTTTGGTTTTAGTGTTGATAAAAAAGATACCGGCTATCAGCTTTGGGGCGGCTATAAGTTTCTTAAATGGTTTGCTGTAGAGGGACGTTATTCGTATCTCGGTGAGTACACCGCAACAGAAGGAGGCATTGGCGTAAAAGAGGATGCTGCAGCGTTAACAGCTAATGCTGTATTTATCCTGCCTTTGGGCGGCAGTAGCTGGGAACTCTATGGGCAGGTTGGATTAGGTGTTTTGTCATACGATATTTCTTACCTAGGAGCAGGAGCCCCTCCGGGTGAGGATGGCACTGAAACTGTGGGTTCTGCAGGTCTTGGTGTTCGCTGGACCCCAGCGCCGCCAGTAACCATTTCTCTGGGTTTTGATGCCTGGTCTGCTGAGATTGATCGGACAGAGGTGTTCCCCATTGATAGTGATGATTTTTCAGTTGGTATGACCCGCTTGGGTGTGCAATACAACTTCTAAGTTACGCTGAAGTATGTTGAAAAGCCTCGCTATGAAAATAGCGGGGCTTTTTTTATGTCCGGAGTTTTACTCATCAGGTGCCCGGTTATGTGGGCGCATTACTTCGGCGGGTTGATCTTCGCTGGGCTTGCAGTTGCAGGGTCAGGCTTGTCGCTATTAATGTTCAGTTTGCCCGCAATTGTTTTGAGCTCCTCGAGCTTAACCCGGCCTTGTTTGTGCAATGCTACAACGGCGGCATAAGCTATGTATTCCGCACTCACTTCGAAGTGAGTGCGGAGGTCAGGGCGTGATTCACTCAGACCATAGCCATCGGTGCCAAGCACGGTGTAGTCGCCCGGAACCCACTTCTGTATGCTCATGGGCATAGCTTTCATGTAGTCACTGGCCGCGATGAAAATGCCATTTTCTCCAGTGAGTAACTCCTCAACATAGGATTGTTTTTCGGGGCCTTCCGGGTGCAATAGGTTGTGACGGGCAACCCGCTGAGCTTCACGGCTAAGTTGGTTGTAGCTAGTGACGCTCCAGATATCGGCGGATACGCCTTCGGCTTCGAGTAAGTCCGCAGCGCGCAGAACCTCAGTCATAATCGAGCCGCTGCCAAACAGGTGCGCTTTGCGTTCGCCCGATACAGGGGTTGTTGAGGCTCTGAACCGGTACATGCCTTTGATGATGCCTTCCTCGCACCCTACGGGCATTTTAGGCATCGGGTAGTTTTCATTGTAGATAGTGATGTAGTAGAAAATTTCTTGTTGCTGGTGATACATCCGGTCGATGCCATCGCGGAGAATAATTGCCAGTTCATGAGCAAAGGCGGGGTCGTAGCTGCGCATGTTGGGGACTGTGCTTGCAACCAATGGAGAGTGGCCATCCTGATGCTGGAGGCCTTCGCCATTCAGCGTGGTACGTCCGGCAGTGCCGCCCAGTAAAAAGCCCCGAGCAAGCATGTCGCCGCAGGCCCAGATCATGTCGCCAACGCGTTGGAAACCGAAAATCGAATAAAATACATAGAATGGGATTGTGGGTATGTCATGCACCGCGTATGCAGTGCCGGCAGCAAGGAATGATGCCATTGCGCCAACCTCGCAGATGCCCTCCTGCAGAATTTGCCCGTCTTTAGATTCCCGGTAGGGCATTAGCGTGCTGCTGTCTACCGGCTTGTACTTCTGACCTTCAAACGAATAAATGCCCGCTTTGCGGAATAGCGCTTCCATACCAAAGGTGCGGGCCTCATCCGGAACGATGGGTACAATGTATTTGCCGATATCGGGGTGCTGCAACAGTTTGGCCAGTATGCGCACGAACGCCATGGTGGTTGAAATGGAGCGTTCGCCAGAGCCTTTCAATTGCTCTTTAAAATACTCGAGTTCCGGAACCGGCAGTTGCGGACAATTCACCGTGCGCTTTGGCAACACGCCGCCTAAGGCAGTGCGGTGTCGTTTCATGTACTCAACCACGATACTGTCATCTTTCGGCTTGTAAAACTGCGCTGCCTTAATAGCATCTTCCGGCATATTAATACCAAGCCGTTTGGCCGACTCGATGCGCTCTTCGGCATTAAGGTTCTTCTTCTGATGCACGACATTTGAGCCTTCGTGGCCTTCCATGCCATAGCCTTTAATCGTCTTAATAAGGATTGCCGTGGGCTTGCCTTTGGTGTCTATCGCCCGCTGGAATGCGGCGTAAATTTTACGTTGGTCATGGCCGCCCCGACGAATGGCACGGATCTCTTCATCAGACAGTGTCTGCATGATTTCAGCGAGGCGTTCATCACCGTTAACCCAGTGTTCGCGCACTTCATCGCCACTGGAAACCGAGTACATCTGGTAGTCGCCATCCACCACTTCATCCATGCGGTTTTGCATGACATTGTTATGGTCGCGGGCAAATAGGGCATCCCATTCACCGCTCCAGATCACTTTAATAACATTCCAGCCAGCACCGCGGAAACTGCGTTCAAGCTCCTGAATGATCTTGCCGTTACCCCGGACCGGGCCATCGAGTCGTTGCAGGTTGCAGTTGGCCACCAGAATAAGGTTGTCGAGGTTTTCCCGCGCAGCAATGTTGATGCTGCCGATTACCTCAGGCTCATCTGACTCGCCATCGCCGATAAACGCCCAAACCTTGCCGCCATTGTGCGGCTTGAGGCCGCGGTTTTCGAGGTAGCGTGCAAACCGAGCCTGATAGATAGCGCTGGGTGTTGAAAGCCCCATCGATGCAGACGGCATTTGCCAGAGCTGTGGCATGTTGCGCGGATGCGGATATGACGAGAGCCCCCCGCCCGGCTGCAGTTCACGCCGGAAGTTTTTGAGTTGAGTTTCGCTCAGCCGCCCTTCAAGGAACGCGCGCGCATAGATGCCCGGCGCCGCGTGCGCCTGAATGGCGATCAGATCGCCACCGTAATCTTCACTGCGGGCGCGGAATACGTGATTCATGCCAACCTCCAGCATGGTGGCGGCGGAAGCGTAAGTGCCAATATGACCACCGACACCGGAGCCACTGTCATAGCCCTGTAACACCATTGCCATGGCATTCCAGCGCAGCACGTTCTCCAGCTTTTCTTCGGTTTCGATGTCACCGGGATACTGGGGCTGTTCGTCTAGCGATATGGTATTGCGGTAAGGGGTGTTGAGCGTGGCATCATCCATTGCCACGTTGGCATTGTTCAGGTGATCGCGCAGTGCGCGAAAGATTTCTTTGGCGCGGTCCGGTCCTTCGTTGCGCAGCAGCGATTCAATAGACTCTAGCCATTCATGCAACTCCACATCGCTGCCTGAAGTATGCGTGGTGTTTATCTGCTTAGGGTCTGTCGCCATGGGGTCTGCCTGTTTTGTGTGGTGGGCCGAACTTGCGGGGATTTCTTGGTTGGCCATCTTGGTCGGATTGTTTGCGTGCCATTTTTGCGGCAATTCTAGCACCGGTTTGTTGCTGGTCGAAGCCTGATAGTGGCTTTGGCCTAGCTGCGGTGCGAGAGAATCCGCTGTTGACCTGCGCAGCAGGTGTTAGCTGCTATATAATCGAGGTCAGAACTGTTTGCACCGCCGGTTGAAACATCACGGGCTCTGGTGCTGTCTATAAACATGTATAAGCGTCTCGGGTAGTTATTATCGTGGTTGGAACCGTTGCACAGTATCAAATTCCTGAATTTACGCCGGAAATTGCCAAGGCAACCCAGCCGGCTTGGGAGCGGCTAAAGGGCCTTATTCCTGAGGTTGAGTGGGCGGTATATGCCCCTTATATCGCTGAGATCAATCGGCTTAAGAAGGAAAAGAACGCTGTTTTGTTGGTGCACAACTACCAAACACCGGAAATTTTTCATGGTGTGGCGGATATTGCGGGTGATTCTCTGGCATTGGCGCGTGAAGCCGTAAATGTCGATGCCGATGTCATTGTGCTGTGCGGCGTGCACTTTATGGCCGAAACGGCAAAAATTCTGAATCCGAGCAAAACAGTATTGATTCCCGATATGGCTGCCGGTTGTTCGCTGGCCGAGTCTATAACCGGTGCGGATGTCCGTCGGCTTAAGGCCCAATATCCCGGTGTGCCTGTGGTGACTTATGTAAATACCAGTGCTGAAGTGAAGGCGGAGTCGGATGTGTGTTGCACTTCCGGCAATGCTGTTCAGGTGGTGGAGTCTTTGGGTGTCGATAAAGTCATCTTTATTCCCGACGAATATCTGGGTCGTTATGTCGCCGAGCAAACCGACGTTGAAATTATTTTGTATGAAGGCTGCTGTGAAGTTCACGAGAAATTTACAGCGCCAGAGTTGCGTGAGTATCGAAAATTACATCCAGGCATTCACGTCATTGCACACCCGGAGTGTCCGCCGGATGTATTGCATGAGGCTGACTTCGTGGGTTCTACCTCGGGAATGATTAACCATTTGGACGAGACTCGTCCTAAAGAAGTGGTAATGATTACCGAGTGCTCTATGAGCGATAATGTTTCTGTGCAATTTCCGGATGTTAGTTTTGTGCGGCCATGTAATCTGTGTGATCACATGAAGCGCATTACATTGCCAAAAATCCTTCATTCTCTCCAGACTTTGCAGCCCGAGGTATTGGTTGATCCGGATATCGCGGCGCGCGCTAGGCGCAGTGTCGAGAGAATGTTGGAAATTGGTCCGCGCTAGTTTCAGCCCCTATGACCTCATCTAAAAGCACGCCAGTAATTGTCCTAGGTGGAGGCTTGGCAGGTCTGACTGTCGCATTGCGTTTGGCCGATGCCGGGCGTGAAGTGCTGATGCTGGCTAAACGCCAGTTGTCTGAAGGTTCCAGTCACTATGCCCAAGGCGGTATTGCTGCAGTCCTTGACGAAGACGATAGCGTCGAATCCCATGTACAAGATACTTTACGTGCGGGTGCAGGCCTGTGTAATGAGGCCAGCGTTCGATTTGTTGTTGAAGAAAGTGGTAACAGCATTCAGTGGCTGATTGATCAGGGCGTAAAATTTACCCTTAAAGGTAAGGACGAGTGCGACGGCAGCAAGTCTGAGTTGAGTCCTTATCATCTCACTCGTGAAGGCGGGCACTCTGTCCGTCGGGTTATTCATGCCGATGATGCAACCGGGCGCGCGGTTATTCAAACCCTGGAGGCGCGGGCACGCAGGCACGAGAGGATTAAAATTCTCGAGCAGCATATTGCTGTCGACATCATTACCTCGGCCAAGTTAGAGCTGCCCGGAACGAATCGTTGTTTAGGCTTGTATGCCCTGAATAAGGCAACCAGTCACGTGGTCACTCTGCCAGCCACGACCGTGGTTCTGGCAACCGGCGGCGCGTCAAAAGTGTATTTGTACACCAGTAATCCTGACACCTCGACCGGCGACGGCATTGCTATGGCCTGGCGGGCCGGTTGCCGCGTTTCAAACATGGAGTTTGTGCAGTTTCACCCCACCTGTTTGTATCACCCACAGGCGAAATCATTTTTGTTGTCAGAGGCCTTGCGCGGTGAGGGTGCATTGTTGCGGCTGCCGGATGGCACCCGATTTATGCCCGACCATGATGACCGTGCTGAGTTGGCACCGCGTGATATTGTGGCGCGCGCTATCGATTACGAGATGAAGCGGGGTGGTTTTGAATCGGTGTATCTGGATATTAGCGATAAGCCGGCCAAGTTCATTTATGAGCATTTTCCCAATATTTCTCAACGTTGCGCCGATTTAGGCTTTGATTTGACGACCAAGCCCGTGCCGGTGGTGCCGGCGGCACACTACACCTGTGGTGGCGTGCTGACCGACCTTGAAGGGCGAACAGATGTTCAGGGGTTGTACGCCGTCGGTGAAGTGAGTACCACGGGGTTGCATGGGGCAAATCGACTGGCCAGTAATTCATTACTGGAGTGCCTAACTTTTGCGATTTCCTCCAGCGCCAATATTCTTTCTGACCAAGCTAGAGAACCTGATGAGGTGGACTTGCCGCCTTGGGATGAAAGCCAGGTAAGCGATGCAGATGAGCAGATTGTTGTTACCCATAACTGGGATGAGATTCGCCGCACCATGTGGGATTACGTGGGCATTGTGCGCACCAGTAAACGCCTTGAGCGTGCCAGCCACCGTGTGCGGTTATTACAGTCGGAAATTCGCGACTACTATAGGAATTTTCGCATCGACAATAACCTGATTGAGTTGCGTAACCTTGTTGTTGTAGCTGACCTGATTATTCGTAGCGCATTAGATCGTAAGGAAAGTCGCGGTTTGCATTACACCCTCGATTATCCCGAAACGCTGCCCGATGCCGAAGCTGTCGATACCGTGTTGGTGCCCGATAATTATGTGGGGCCGCAGAACTAGTTGAAGAATAGGTTTGCGTCGACATTCGTGGCGTGGATACACGTTGAATGTTTTTAGCGCGGCTTAGTTGTACTCTGATTTAAATTATTCCGGGATGTAGTTATGTTGAAAGTGTTGTCTTCAATCATTGTTCTTGCTGGGGCACTGGTCTTATCACCGGTTTGGGGCGGTGATTTTGATCGTCAGTCATTAATTGACGCCGACTATAAACAGGGTCGGACTGCATTTCAGCAGCGTTGCAGTGCGTGCCATACCTTAGCCGAAGGCGGCAGCAATCTGGTCGGGCCGAATCTCTATGGTGTGTTCGGCGGTGAGGCCGGTACAAAAGCGAATTTTGCCTACTCCGATGCGATGATAAATGCCGATTTCGATTGGACGCCTGCAAATGTTGGCGAGTTCATGGCCGATCCGCTAGCTAAGGTGCCCAATACCAAGATGATTATTCCCGAAGGTGTTCCCGAAGCGGATCGTGCAGCGGTTGTGTCTTTTATGATGCTGGAGACCGGCGCAGCTGATTGGGCGCGTCCGGAGATTGAGGAAGAATTATTGCCTGAAGGTGCCAGTATTGCCGAGAAGTACCCTAGCTTCTGGAACCATATGATGAATAACACCACTCATTATCGAATGGTGACCGCTGAAGGTGAGTATGAGTTCGATGCTTATTTTAATAAGGATGGCTCCGTGTCATCTAACACTAAAGTAATGGGCTTCTGGCACGTCGATGAGCGTGATTTCTTTTGTTACGCGTTGCATCGTATTCCGCTTAAGCCTAAGCAGTTTATTGAATGCTTTCCGATTGTCGCGATGAGTATCCCGCGGTTTTCGCAGGAATTGTGGAAGTCGAAGCCTGCAGCTGGCTTGACCTTGCACGGTGGGATATTGCCAGGCAGGCCTTAGGCAGACATTACGCATTGTATATATCTGCGTCTGCCACCAGGTTTTATTCCACATCCTCGCGATCAAAACCGTAACCAATAATGCGTGCCGGAATATTGCGGAGAATGCGAAATTTCAGCAGCCAGCGAATCGGAGCGGGGATTTTTGGCGCCTCACCTTTCGCTGCGAGTACCGCCGATAGCGCGTTGTTCTGCAGGGCTAGCTGGAGCGCCTGCACTTTTTTTACGGCAGGCAGGCGCCGTCGCTGCACCTGGCTTAACAGAGCATCATTCGGCTCGCCACCAACGGCAAGTACCGGCGCGAGCACATTGGCTGCCGCGATCGAATCCTGGATGGCAAGGTTAATACCGACGCCGCCGATAGGCGACATGGCATGGGCCGCATCGCCGATCAGCAACAAGCCCGGTTGATGCCAGGTCTTCAATCGGTCGACTTTAACTTCCAGTGTTTTCACGTCGTCCCATGATTGAATTGCCGCGGTGCTGTCTTTTAGTTCTGGCACCAGCGACGCCAACGTTTGGCGGAATTTTTCCAGCGGTGCGCTGCGCAGTTCCATATCACTGCCCTTGGGCAGGATGTAGGCCACCTGAAAGTAGTCGTTACGATCGATCAGTACTATTGCGGTGCCGGCACCGATTACGCCGAACAGTTCACCATTTGATGCAGGCGGCTTGGGTAGCTTGAACCACAGCACGTCCATCGGTGCGCCCAGTTCTTCGACGGTCAGGCTGGTACTGTCACGAAGTGTCGAGCCGCGACCATCGCAGGCAATGATCAAATCAGCACGGAACTCGCGTTCGCCATTCGGCGTGCGTGCGTTTACACCTATAACCCTGTCGCCATCGTGCAACAAAGCCGTGGCTTCGTGTTGCATCTGTAATGTGAAATGCGGGAATTGCTTGGCTGCTTCCGCTAGTAAATTAAGCAGATCCCACTGGGGCACTAGTGCAATGTAGTCGAAGGGCGCTAGCCCCCGGAAATCGGCCACGGTCTGCACGACGTCACCCATGCGCACAGAAAGCCGATTAATTCGTGACTGTGGCAGTTCGTTGAACCGTTGTAACAGGCCGATCTGCTGCAGAGCTATCAGCGTCGACGGATGCACCGTGTCACCGCGAAAATCACGCAAAAAATCCGCATGTTTTTCCAGCACGGTAACCGAAACACCCCGTCTGGCCAGCAGATAGCCGAGCATCATACCCGCCGGACCGCCACCAACAATGCAGCAGGATTTCGGTTTAATCATTAAGGCAGGTTACTACGCCTTGCGCATAAGATACAAAGTTAGGGGTTTGCCAAGTGCAGCAATAGTGTTTAGTAGTTGCCGGTTTCCCATTTCCGGCATAGGCCGTAAATATCAGCGTATGGAGCTGTCGCCCGGGTATTAAGTTGGTTGACCAGGGTTTCACCAAAGCGAATGTCGTGTTCTGACATGCTTCTGCCCAGTGCTTTGCGGTCAGCGATTGTCTGATTGTAGGCCACGTCCTGAGACTCGTCGCTGATGAGAGATTCTCCCTGTAAGCCGAGTTCAACCCAGCGCGCAACGTTTACGCAGTCGGTTGTTGGTGCCTGTGAGCCGGGTTCGACGCATGCGGTAAGTGCTGTAATTGATAGGCTGAGAATAATGCATTTAGTGAGTCGCATAGTTGATCCCGTAACTGAAGGTATGTCGAAAGTTGCTGGTATTGAAGGGCTCTAAAAAACGGCCATGGCCGGAAACGGCAATGCATCGAATGCAATACTAATGCGCGCTTCGCTCGACTTAAAAGGCAAAGTCTGATGGTACATGTAGGAGGGGAAGAGCACCAAAAGCCCTTCTTCGGGCTTGATGGTTTCCACTTGAAAATTTTCAGGTAGTTTGTTCGTAATACCGGCGCGCTCAGGAGGCAGGCCGAATTGAATTGCCCCGCTATTGTCTGTCAGGTCTTCCGGCACTGCCACATAGTAAACGCCGCTAATCCATGCCGTGGGATGTATGTGCGGCGTCTGACGGCCTCCGCTGGCAAGCACCGTGCCCCATGCGCGGACGCCATAGTCGTTGCCCGCACGACTTAGCGCCTGATGGTGGGCAAGTCCGGCTTCATTAAGGTTTTCGCAGTAGGCGGTTACAGCTGTGCGAATGGCTGTTTCCAACTGTGCCAGCGCCTGCGGTTGCAGATTGAGTTCGCCAGTCTGACTGCCGCCGGTAGTGGCTTTGTTCAGGGGTTCCGACGTGAGAGACGAGTCCTCAGTAACGATGTTCGCAAGCTCCGCATTGAACTGAACAATAGATTTATAGGCGGCCGGCAGGGCGATGGGTGTGGCGTAGACCAGGTTTTTATAGTCCAGTAGTTGCTGGTAGCTTTCGTCATTACTTGCCGCAAGCGCATAGGCGAGCGCAGCAACGATGAGCGGTTCGCCGGGATGCCGCAGGAGAAAGCCTTCGCACAGTTCGCGTGCCAAGCGACTGTCGTTTTTATTGATGAGCCCATAGGTCAGATCTGAAACAGCCCGTGCGTTATGCGGGTTTATATCAACCGCTTCTCGCCATGCTTTTAGAGCGGCTGAAGCCGCACCCGTTTGCTGATAGCTGAAGCCAAGGTTTATAAGTATCGATTCATCAAAGCTGGCGTACTCGCGCAGCGATTCGAATAACTCTGCCGCTTCTTTATGCTGCCCGGTATCGGCCAGTATGGTGGCTTTCACCGACACGGCGAGCGGGTGTTCGTCAGACTCGTCTATTGCCGTTTCGCATTCTATTAGCCCTTGCTCCGCATCGCCCGATTCGGCAAGAGCTTTGGCCAGATTGCAGCGGATTTCAATATCCGTAGGTTCGACGCTTAGAGCTTCCCGATACACCTGGATTGCTTCCAGGGAATGCCCGCGAAAGTGCAGAAGTGCACCTTTGTTGGTGAGTGCGCGTAAGTTGTTCGGTTCAATGCTGAGCGCGTGATCCAGTGCGCGACTCGCATCGTCAAGCAGTCCGGATGCCATATAGGTCAGCGCTATCTCGTCGTAAGCAACGACGCTATCAGGCTGCACCTGGGCAAGCTGTATTAGCAGTTTGAGTGAGAGCTCCGGTCGCCCGGATTCGCGCGCGGCAATTCCATACAGACGCAATGCCTGTGCTTCGGCAGGTTGCTGCTGCAGAAACTCAGCGTAGAAATTACAGGCTTGGTCAAGATTGCCCTGTTGATGAAGCCGCATTGCCTCTTCAAGCAGAGGGTGCGCAGCAGAACCACGTGGTGTGTTCACGTTGCAAATCCTGTTTTGAGGACGGGAGGAGGAGTTGCTCGTATTAAGCGGCTTTGCCTTTCGCTTTGGGCGGGCCTTTTTTCCCGTAGCGGCGGAGATTGAGTTCAACCACTTTTTCTTTGGCCTCTTTCTTTACCTGGCGCGCACTGCCGACGCTGTATCCGACGATCTCGTTGGTGCCCTGTTTGATAATGTATTTGCACCATTTATCGCCCTCCATGCCACTGGGGGCTTTGGATTCGTCAACTGATATCAGTTCAAACGGGTTGGCGACAAAATCAGATTCTTCTGTGGCAGGCATAGTTAATCGACCGTGTGGTTGTATAAGTAGCTGTTAAGAAACAGTGGGTGTTTACTTGTCAATTGATAGTTTCAGCGGTTTTTTATGATGTTATTTCGCTGGCTTTGCAGGTAAACGCGGTATTCTGAGACACGCATTTAAGTAGGGCTTCCGATTTAGGCGCGCAGAAAACCCTTAGATAACCCGTGTGTAATTAAATTAAGAATAACATTCTGGCGTTGTTTCCGCAATGGTTTTCGTGGTTTTTAACGTGTAAGCTACTGTAATGTATGTGAATACTGAATTTTAGTGGCGAGCCCGATTTTGTCTTAACGCATTCTGGGGCTCTCTGGCAGCAATTTGATCACCAAAGTGAGCGGCACAGGGTCCCTGGTCGGCACATCGCCGGATTTATCGGGATAAACAGAGAGATCGGAAGGTTCTATGAAGAGTTTTGGGTTGAGCGTATTGCGTATAAAGGTGTTTTCTCGTGCTGCGGTCATCGTGTTGCTGCTGGCTGTAGGTGTGCCATCGGTTCTGCAGGCCATGGTGAACGGAGTGCCGGTTGCCGAAAACGAGTTCCGTGACAACTACCCATGGATGCTCGTGGTGGTAAATCGGTTTAATGGCGGCATCTGTGGCGGTGTGTTGATTTCCCCCACCTGGGTGCTGACTGCCGCGCACTGCACAGCGATAAACAAGTTTGTGGTTTCCGGCAGCAGTGACCGTAAGCAGGGGAGGGAGATTGCGATAACCCGTGCTATCCGGCATCCCGGGCATAACCGTCCGGCAGGTCAAAATGACGTTGGCTTGCTGCAACTCAGTGAACCGCTTGACCTTCCTGTGGCGTCGCTTATTAACGGTGATCAGGAGTTGGCCTGGCTGCAGGAAGGTGCTGGTGGATCCATTCTGGGTTGGGGTAGGTTGCCGGACCGAAGCTTGCCCGATTTGCTGCATCGCGGACTTATACGCAGCGATATCGTCGGGCTTGGTCGGCCATTAAATGGAACAGTTGTTCAGCTGACATCTTCGGTTGGCCCTTGTCATCGGGACAGTGGTGGGCCGCTGCTGGTTTCGATGGACGGTGATGTTGTTGCCGGCATTATTAGTGCGACGGACGGAAATCTCTGCAGCCATGAGGGTGGAACGGCCTATTACACGCGTGTTACCAAAGTGATAGATTTTATCCGGCAGCATGTGGATGACTTACCTCAAAAGGGTATTGCCCAATAACAGAGCCTGTTTTAACCGTTAGGCGATGCGGGTTATTTGATGTACAAGGCGCGGCCTGATCCGATCGATGCTCATCGAGTTAGGTGAGCGGCTCTTTTCCGCGGCTTTCGCTAATTCTGTTGGTTTTATGGGGTCGATGAGCATATAGTCACAAAATGACTAATCATAGGCAGACTTTGGTGTGAAAAAACTGTTGTTATTGGGTCTTCTCCGAGGGCAAAACCTCCACGGTTATGGGCTCGTTGAATATTTGAAGGCCCACAGCACCAGCGGTGCCGCAATCGGTAAATCGAACGCCTACCGGTTATTGCGAGCGCTCGAGGAAGAGGGATCTGTCCTTAGCAGCGCCGAGCGAGAGGGTAACCGTCCCGAGCGCCACGTATATCGAGTGACCCCAGCCGGCGAGGCACAGTTTCAACAGTTAATGCTTGAGAGCTTGTCTGTCGACGCGACCGCCGATCAGCCAGGTATAGCCGTGCTGAACTTTCTTGGAGAGGTGGATCCTTTGGCGGCAGCAAGGCAATTGCAAAAACGCCTGGATGCCGTCGCTATTCGCCATGAAGAACTTAAACAACTGCCTGAAGATGTGCTGCATCTGCATCCGGCCATGGACTTAGGTTTGCGTCAGCTAGAGGTTGAGCTTGAATGGCTGCTTAACAAACTGAATGAGTTGCAAGAACAAGACATATCAAAGAATGCGCAGGTTAAGGGACTTAAGACATGAACCATTTTTTTACCCGTAACAAGCGTTGGTTAGGACCGTTGGCGGTTGTTGCTGCAGCCTATGTTGTGGCTACAGTCATTCGTAATTCGGGGCCAACCATCGACGTAATTACCCCCGAGCGACAGCAACTCACAGTGCGGACTGTCACTGCCGAGCCATCGGCAGCTCGTCTCACCGTGAGCAGCCAGGGTGAGGTTGCAGCGCAGTACATGATCGATCTGGTGAGTGAGTTACCCGGTAACGTGGTGAGTGTTGCGCCGGCATTTGTTAATGGCGGCTATTTCGCCAAAGGCGATACCTTGTTAGAAATAGATTCTACCGATTATGAATTGGTAAAAATTCGTGCGGCAGCCAGTGTTGCAGAAGCCAACGAAGATCTAGAAATAGAAAAGTCGGAGGCAGAGCTTGCGAGCAAGGGTTTGTTCCCGTTGCGCGAAGCCAAGGTCGCTTCTGCCGAGGCTCGTGTCGCTTCAGCAAAGGCGGTGCTTTCACAGGCGGAGGCGGATTTGCGCCGCACTAGAATAAAAGCCCCTTTTGATGGGCGGGTGTTGTTTACGTCGGCCGACTTCGGCCAGTACATTGGCAAAGGGCAGTCGGTCGGACGAATATTTCCCACCGCTATTGCAGAGATCCGCCTGCCACTCGCAGATCAGCAATTACGTTATCTCAGCTTGCCGTTTGGCACTGGCAACAATGAGGCTTTGCCCAATGTTCCGGTTGTTATTAAGGCCGATGTTGGTGGTAGCGCAACTGAATGGAGCGGCTATTTGCATCGCATGGAAGGTGCTGTTGATGACGATAGCCGGGTTTGGTATGCGGTAGCGCGGGTGGATGATCCCTATGGAATTCAAACGGAAACTATTGATGTGCCTTTGGCAATGGGGGTTTTTGTTGAGGCAGAGATAGAAGGCCGTCAGATCGACAGTGTTTACCGTCTTCCAAGAATGGCTTTGCGTGACCAGGAGTATGTGTTGGTCGTTGATTCTGATAGCCGCCTGCGTCGCCGTGAGGTCGAGGTGCTACGGACAGACTATGAAACGGTCCTCATCAGTGATGGTTTGAGTCCGGGCGACAAAGTGTGTGTGTCGCCCGTAGAGGTATTTGTCGATGGCCTGTCGGTTCGGGTAATTGACCAGACCGTCGCGGAAACAGTGGCGGAGAAATAGATATGTTGCGCTGGTTTATCGAAAATAAGGTTGCCGCTAATTTGCTAATGACGGCAATTGTGCTTGGCGGCATCCTCTCGTTACCGTTATTGGATCGGGAGGTGATGCCGGGCATACCGTTGGATATGGTCCAAATCAATGTTGAATACCCTGGTGCCAGTCCCGCGGAGATTGAAGAGCGCATCTGTATTCGTATTGAAGAGGCTATTCATGATCTCGAAGGTATTAAGTCCATCATTTCAGAGGCCGTAGATGGCCGTGGCGGGGTGGCCGTTGAAGTCGCTAAAGGCTTCGATACACAGCAGGTGCTGAGTGACATTAAAGGCAGAATTGATGCACTCGATAATTTGCCTGAGCAGGCTGAGGAACCCCAAATACAGGAGGCGCCATGGAGTGAAGAAGTTATCGAACTGGTGCTCAGTGCCGATACTGATGAGACGGCTTTACGCGATATAGCTCTTCGCGTACGCGACGATGTGGCCAGTTTACCCGGTGTTGATCAGGTCGACATTGAGGGGCTTCGCCAGCCCGAAATGTCGATCGAAGTATCGGAAAATATGCTACGCAAGTATCAGTTGTCATTTGATGATATTGCCGGTGCAGTTCGTCGCTCTTCAATCAATTTGCCAGGTGGTTCGGTGCGTACCGATGGTGGCGATATCTCACTGCGGACCTATGAACAGGCGTATACCGCCGAAGACTATGCGGCAGTCGTATTACTGCGTAATAGTGATGGAACGCGTGTGCTGCTGGGTGATATTGCGACTATTCGAGACGGTTTTGAAGAAACCAATTCTTTAAGTCGCTTTAATGGTTATCGTGCCGCGGCATTGATTGTTCGGGTGAGAAATAATCCCGATGTTGTTACCGTTAATGAGGCGGTGCGAAGCTATGCTGATGCCGCACAAAAAACGCTTCCCCCTGGCGTCTCGCTCGATATCTGGCTTGATCGCTCTGAAATATTCAGTAGCCGTGCAAACATGTTGGTTAGCAGTGGTTTGATGGGATTAGTACTGGTATTTGTGCTGCTCACACTGTTTTTACGTCCCGCAATCGCTATATGGGTTTGCGTAGGTATTGCTGTGTCATTTATGGGTGCGCTGTTCGTGATCCCCTCTACGCCTATATCGGTAAACATGATGACATTGTTCGCCTTTGTTCTGGTGCTGGGCATTGTGGTTGACGATGCCATCATTATTGGCGAAAGCATTCATGTGCAGATTCAGGAGGGCTTGGGCGATAATGAAGCTGCCTATAAGGGGGCTCGAAAAGTTCTAAAACCCGTGGTTTTCGCTGCGGTGACCACAATGATTGCATTTTCCCCAGCACTGTTTATTGATGGCGCAGCGGCCAAGTTGACCATGCCGTTATCCGTTGTGGTGATCCTTGCTCTGGCCTTTTCTTTGATCGAGGCATTTCTGATTCTGCCGTCGCATTTGTCACATCTTAAGCCCATTAGCGATAACCCTAAGCCGGGTTCATTGGCGGCTTTGCGCTTACGTATAGCATCTACGTTAAGTGACTTTAGTGAGTATAAATATCGTCCGTTTATAGAGCGTGCAGTGAATGCCCGGTACCTGACGATTTCGTGCTTCATCGCTCTGTGGCTTGTGTTGATGAGCTTTGTTCAGGGTGGTTGGGTTAAACAGACATTTTACCCATTAATTCCAGGGGATAATATTATTGCTTCGGTCGTGCTGTCTGATGGCATATCGTTTTCTACGACGCGGGGGGTGATTGCCCAGGTTGAACTAGCTGCGGCTGACGTGCGGAGCCGGTTGTCAGAACAGAATGATGGTGTCGACATTGTGAAGAATATCCGCAGCTTTGCTCGCGAGAATAATATTCTTGTGACCATGGAGTTGTTGCCGGGCGAAGAGCGCGGCCTGCCAATTGAAGATGTCACTGACATGTGGCGCCAGCGTATTGGATTTATTCCTGATACGAACTCATACACATTTGATTATCACTTAATTGATCGGGAACCACCGATCAAGTTAGGGCTTACTGCTAATGACGCTGATACCCTGGCACAGGCAACCCAGCGAGTGGAGGATAAGCTTGCTACCTATGATGGCTTGTTCGGAATTAACAACAGTCAGCGCTCAGCGCGCACAGAAATACTGGTTAAGGCAAAACCCAATATCGATAACTACGATGTAGATCGTGAGCAGATCGCGCAACAGGTTCGGCAGGGCTTTTTTGGTGAGGAGGTTCAGCGTATTCCGCGAGGCCGTGATGAAGTTAAAGTCATGCTGCGTTACCCGGAGCAATCACGTCGCTCTCTGGAGCAGATAAATAATATGCGGGTTCGTGTGGGTGATGGTGTTGAAGTGCCTATTAGTAGTGTTGCCAATCTGGAATTCACTCAGGGTGCCAGCGCGATACGCAGACTGGATAGAAAGCGGATTGTTGAAGTAGTTGCCGACACGGATTACAAAACTGCTGATCCGGCAAAGATAGTGGCTGATATACGCGCTAACTTTGCTCCTGGTCTTGAACAGGAGTTTCCCGGGCTGAAGTTTTTGGTTAAAGGCGAGCAGGATGCAGCCGGTGAATTTATGCTTGAACTGGTCCGCCTTACGTTGATGGCCTTTTTGTGTACCTTCGGACTCATTGCGATAGCGTTCCGTTCATATATACAGCCGGCATTAGTGATGAGCGCAGTACCATTCGGCTTGCTGGGGGCAGTAGTAGGACATTTGGTATTCGGTGTAACTATGTCGATGTTTTCATTTATGGGTGTGGTTGCAGCAGCAGGTGTGGTCATAAATGATAATCTTGTGCTGATTGATCGCATAAATCAGTTGCGCGATCAGCATTCTGAAATAGGGCGAGCGGTCATAGAAGCTGCTGTAAGTAGGTTTCGTCCGATTCTTCTGACGTCAGTTACAACCTTTGTGGGTTTGCTGCCTATTATGTTAGAGCGCAGTTCGCAATCGGAGTATCTGAAGCCGATGACATTATCTTTGGGCTTTGGTGTGTTCTTCGCATCATTTGTGACTCTGATCATGGTGCCGTGTTTGTATCTGATTGTGGAAGATGGGCGCTCTAAAATCGCTAATTTTCGAGCGCGTAAAGCGCTGGCTTAGAAGCGACAGTGATTTTTTGGACGCATAAAAAACCCAGCACTAGGCTGGGCTTTTTGAATCATTGTCAGGCTTATTTAAGCTGGCTTACGCCGCATCCAGCCCAGCAGACCTAAGCCTGAACCGAACAGCCAGACTGCGGCAGGTACCGGCACAGCAGGTGTGTTGCCGGCTATTTTGGTGCTATTTTCGCCTTCTGGGCCAAATCCACCAGCGTGAGCTGCAAAGTAGTAGTCACCGTCATTATTAGCGGCGTAGTCAGCAATGGTGTCGCCTGCAATGCTTGCAATTGAGAACGACAGCGTCGATGTGCGGCTGTTGCCAGTGCCTTTAACTAATATGTCGAAGAAACCGAAATCACCACCTGCATTTTTATTGGTTTGGATGTTCCAGTTGACAGGATTGATATTAACAACATTAACGGCAGTAACGTTCAGAGCACTATTGAAACTGTCTCTTATACACATCTCCGAGCCCACGAGACAAGAGGCAATCTC
>CAJXQV010000003.1 GCA_913058165.1 uncultured Chromatiales bacterium
TCTACACAGAGTAGATCGTCGGCAGCGTCAGATGTGTATAAGAGACAGCTTCAGGCCATTCCCGGTTTCGCAAATGCCACGATCGATGGCCGACTCGCCTGTGGTATTACCGGCGAGACATTTCTGGTGAACAGCGGTGGTGAAGAACAGTATGTATTAAGGCTGCGTTTTCCTGGTGCCAAACTATTTGTCACCGACCCCTTTGCCGAGTATCGCTTATCCCTATTAGCCTATCAGGCAGGCCTTGCTCCCGAGCCTGTCTATTGCTGTGCGGACGGAGAGTATTCGTTGCGTCGCTATTTGCCCGGTAACGTATGGAGTGAAGCAGATTTACACGCTGATGGTGGCAGCCGGGCTTTGGGTTCATTGCTTGCCCGAGTCCATCAATTGCCGGTTAGCGGCGCTTCTGACGGTTGGGCGGAACAGGCGCTGCTGCGTTATAGCTCAGCAATCAGTCATGATGTGTCGGCAGTTCTTGCTGCCGGACTCGCAGCATTGGCTGATCTTGGACGCTTGCCTGCGTTAAATGCTGTCTGTCACGGCGATGTTGTTTGCGGCAATGTGCTCGATTCTGGCGGCTCATTGCGTCTGATTGACTGGGAGTATGCACGTATTGCAGACCCTTACTTCGACCTAGCTGCCGTATCGCGTCACCACCAGCTGGATGCCGAGGCATCCGCTGAGCTGCTTGATGCTTATGGCGCGGTCATGGGTAATGAGCCCAGTCAGCACCGCTTAACGGGCTGGTTGAGTTATTACGACGCGCTCGAGGCGTTGTGGCTATTGGCTCTTCAGTCGCAGAGGCCAATTCAGTCTGTGTAAAAGTGCGGCTCCCGCAGGTATTTCCTGCGGATTAAAGGCTGCTTGTGAAAGGGTTCTTGATAATCAGGGTATAACACTCAAATTTCTTGAATTAGTTGCTAGAATGATTGTCATTAGTAATGTTGGGGGTTGGGGTAGTTCACAGTTTTAGACGATTTATTGCATTGCATTGTGAAAGTTTGTGATAGGTCACATTCCCGAGTCGCTGGCACGGGTACATTTGCTTATGTCATAAGAGAGTGATTCAGATGTTTTCAGCGACAATTTAGGTAGAGATATTTCAGCTATGGCTCAGCAAGCTCAACAAATAAAAAGTTTCGGCGATCATTACGCAGGCTTCTTGCGGCACCTAAAGCTAGGTGGAGCAACCTTCGCTGCGATATTGCTTGTGGGTTTGGCTGTCGCCTTCTCGTTGCCCGATATGTACCGGTCAACCGCCTTAATTATGATCGAAGAGCAGGACATTCCTTCGAGCCTCGTACAAACCACCGTTACCGTTTATGCAACCCGTCAGATTACATCGCTGAATGAACGCATCCTGACCACCAGTAATCTGGTGAACTTCATTGAGAAGTTCGATCTTTATGCGGATGAGCGTAAAAGCACCCCTGCTCGTTTACTGGCATCTAAGGTTAAAGAGCGTATCGGAATAAACTTTATTAATGCCGAAGCAACGACGCCTTCGGGCGGATTGGGAAGTTATGTATCGGCATTTTCTGTTGCATTTCAGGATGAAGATCCGGAGAAGGCCCAGGAAGTTGCTAGTGAGTTGGTGTCCTTGTACATGGAAGAGAATCTTCGGGCCCGCACTGAGGCAACTGTCGAAACCAAAGACTTTCTTGATGGTGAGGTGGACATATTAGATCGTCAGGTTGCGGCGTTAGAAACGCGGCTTGCAGAATTTAAGGAAGTTAATGCGGATAGCCTGCCGTCATTGAATATGGTCAACCTGCAAATGATGCAGCGCGTAGACTCTCGGTTGCTGGAGGTTGAGCGCCGTCTATTTAGTACTGAAGAGAATGGCATTTCAATCGCTGCGCAATTGGCAACGGTTAAACCAAGCCAGCCTACGCGGTTGGCCGATGGCCAGATGGTAATGAGTCCTGCTGACCAGCTAGAAGCGCTTAAAACCCAGCTAACCATGATTCAGGGTCGGTATAGTGTTGATCATCCTGATGTCATTAAAGTCCGTGCCGATATCGCCGCACTTCAGACTCGCTTTGGTCTTGATGTTGAACCGGCGCAGTTGCAAGAACAATTGGTTGCTACCCGCGCAGAACTGGCTAAGGCAGAAGAGGTTTATGGTGATGATTACCCCGATGTTATAAATCTTAAGGTAAGACTCGCCGAGCTTATGGAGGCGCAGCGCCAATATGATCAGAACACGATCGACAGCGTTGTTAAGCCAGACAACCCTGCTTATATACAGCTTGAGGCACAGCTCAGTGGACTCGAAGTTGATGAGAGGGGTCTTAAGGCTGAGCGTGCTGAGTTACGTGGGAAGCTCGCCGATTATGAGCAACGCCTGATGCGCACACCACAGGTGGAGCGACAAATGGCCGCGTTGTCGCGTGAACTGAACTCAGTTTCAAACCGCTATTGGGTGCTGCGCGATAAACAGTTTGGTGCTCAGATGGGCCAGAACCTGGAGGCGCAGTCGAAAGGCGAACGATTTGCTCTTGTCGAACCTGCTGCCGTGCCCTTGAGGCCGTTTGGTCCGGATCGTTTCGCCATTATTCTGCTGTCAGTTCTTGTGGGCCTTGTTTTTGGTTTAGGCGCTACACAGGTTGCGGATGCGGCGGATGATGCAATCTACAACTCCGCAGCAATTGAGGCGGTGCAGGGAACGCCCCCGATTGTTGAAGTTCCGTTTATTGTAGCCACAGATAGTGTCGTCGGTATAGTCTCTCCCA
This sequence comes from uncultured Chromatiales bacterium, assembly GCA_913058165.1. GTDB lineage: Bacteria > Pseudomonadota > Gammaproteobacteria > Steroidobacterales > JABIQA01. The sequence goes on from CAJXQV010000003.1 coordinate 2,736, forward strand.
AGATGATTATGTTTGGATCAATACCCCTAGGGATTATTATTGTGCTCCTCGGGCTGCACTTTTTGGTGAAACCGCTTGACGTTATTTTCTTCGCATTTATGCGTGCTATAGGCTTCTAAGGAGTCATTAATGGAACGTATTCGACAAGCGCTTGAACAAGCTGAAATCGATCGCCAGAAAGCTGGTGTTTCGGAGAAGCCTGCCGAGCCAAAAACTGAAGCAGCTGTAGCCGCAAACGAACCTGTTGGGTCTCAGAAATCAATTATCCATGGCTCGTCAGGCACCGGATCATCAATCAGTGTCGGTGTGGAAGGTCCTTCATCCCCAGACTCTGGTCTTATTTATACGCGCACACGATGTATTGATGTGAGTCCCAGCCTATATCGTGAAAAGAATATTGTTGCAGCATTGCCCGGGCACGAGCTGCAGGATACCTACCGGATGCTGCGCACGCGTATTAACAAGGTTATGCGTGCCAATGGCTGGAAAATGATCATGGTTACCGGAGCGCATCGGGGCGCTGGTAAGTCTATGACAGCGGTTAACCTCGCCGTAGCGATGTCGATGGACGTGAATAGCTATGTCATGTTGGTTGATGCCGATCTTCGTCAGCCTAGTATTCATGACTACTTTGGTTACCAGCCGGAACTTGGTTTTGGCGACTATTTGAAAGATGGCGCGCCAATTGAAGACATGCTATTTCACCCGAATGAGCTGGACCGGTTGGTTGTGCTGCCGGGCAAAGGCCGGATAGAAAATTCTGCCGAAATGCTCGCATCGCCTCGTGCAGAAGCAGCCGCCGCAGAATTTAAAACCCGTTATGTCAATCGCGTTGTTATTGTGGATGCGCCACCGATATTAAATTCAGATGATGTGGTGGTTACAGACGGTTACGTAGATGCAGTTCTGCTGGTTGCCGAAGCAGGTGTTACTAAACGCGAAGAGTTGCAAGAGTGTTTGCGTGTTCTGGGCAAAATTCCTGTTTTGGGCACGGTGCTTAACAAATCGACGAACTTCAAAGCAAAAGAGCGCTCCTAGGAGCGAACTGAACCGATGTACGAACAATACTATGGTTTTAGTGAGCGGCCTTTTGCATTGCTGCCAGACCCTGCCTTCCTGTATTTGTCTCAGGATCATGGTATGGCGCTCACGCTATTGCGTTATAGCCTGATGAACAAACAGGGCTTTACCGTTATTACCGGTGAGGTTGGTGCGGGCAAAACGACGCTTATCAATCGTCTCTTAAGTGAAATGGGTGATGAGCTGACGGTTGGGCTGATTAACTTTACGCATAACGCGTTCGGTGAACTGTCTGAATGGGTGCTGATGGCATTCGGTCTCGATTACAAGAATAAGAGCAAGGTTGAGATTTACGATGATTTCGTCACCTTTCTGATAAAAGAATACAGTGAGGGCCGTCGTGTGGTTCTGGTGATCGATGAGGCTCAGAACATGGAGCCGCGGGTGCTTGAAGAGGTCCGTATGCTTTCCAACGTGAATGCACAGAAGGACTACCTGCTGCATCTGATTCTGGTTGGTCAGCCCGAGTTGCGAACCATGTTGCAGCGCCCTGAGTTGCGCCAGTTGACGCAGCGGGTGTCTGTTTATTATCACGTGGGTGAGCTGTCGCTGGTTGAAACTAACGCCTATATTAACCATCGAATTCAAGTGGTTGGCGGGGCCGTTGACCTGTTTTCGGATGATTCGGTCGAATTAATCTGGAATGCGAGCAAGGGTGTTCCCCGTATCATCAATACTCTATGCGACCTTGCGTTAGTTTATGGTTATTCAGCGGCGCGCCCGACGATTACTGAAGAAACGGTAAATGAGGTTTTGGCAGACCGCAGCAAGATGAGTTTGTTGCCCGCCGATGCCCCGCCACCTGATGCAGAGCCAGCTTTAAGCTCAGTTCCCGGGGCGCCTGAAAAATACTAAGGCATTACTTCGTATTGTCTTCTGTCGGAGTTCGGATAGATGAGCATAGTTGACGGCAGAGAGTTTAGGATCCCCAGTCCGACAGAAATGTTTTTGCTGGTTGCTGCAGTTTGGGCCGGGTTGTGCTTGGTGATCATGCTATTCAGTGAGCGCGTCCGCGCTATCCTGATACGCGCGAGTCGCACTGCTGCCGATCTCGTATCAGGTGGCGATCTTGAATCGTTGCTTCCCATCATTATGGTGACCGGCGTACTTGCAATCGCTAGCGCTTTCGCCGTATTTTCCAGGTGGGAGAAGGGCTTTATTGTTGCACTCTTAGTATCGTTTTCGTTCGCAGATTCAACTTGGGCAGCAGGCCATTATCTGGCTTTCGCCGTGAAGTATCTGGCAATTATTTATCTTGGCGCATTCGGTATTTTCTTCGCTTTTCGTAATTGGAATCGCGTGCATAGCCCTGTGCATTGGCTAGTGATCGCTTATTGCATCTGGATGGCGATCATCGTTATTTATTACGGTGGTCGTATCAATGATATTTGGTACTTAGGAACCCAATTTACGCTGATGATTGCATTTGGCATTGGTTGGATGAGTCGTATCGATACGGTCGACAAGTTGATGTCATTCAATATTCTTATGGCTTACACCGCAATAGGAATTACGATGCTGCATATGCTGAGCCCCCTTGTAGCACCACAGGTGTTTGATGGCGGTCGTTTTATCTCGCAATTTACTAATGCGACAGGCTTTGCGACAAGTTATGTGTTTTTTGTTATCTCGCTCGTATGGCTTGCCATTGTGCATCCGCAGCCCATGATACGGCGTTTAGCCACAATCTTTGCTTTGTTTGGCGTGGTTATGATTGTGCTTTCGGGAACTCGTAATGCAACTGCGGCACTCGGTTGCGCCATTATTTTTCTAAGTATCGCGCTGCGCTCTAAGGTGGTGTTCTATGCGGCAGGTATTGCCGGTTTTGCGGCGCTGTCAGTGTTCCTTCTTGTTGGTGACAACGATGCTGTTACGAATATCAGCGGTAGGATGGCCAGCGTTAACAACACGCGTATCGAACTCTGGGAAGTCTATATACGGTCGACCTTTGAGCGACCGATTTTCGGCTGGGGGCCGGGTGGTCGGACCGGCGCGTACTATGGTAGTAGAGCCCAAGAATTGGCTGAGGCCTATACTTCTCGTGGCTTCGCTCCCGGTGTTCATAATGCGATTTTGGGTCAAACTGTCAGATTTGGCTACCTTGGCCTGGTCTTGTTTATCAGCCTCTTTGGTTATGCATTCTGGCGAGCCAAGGAAATTATTCTAAGTAAGGGTGTGCCGCAATCCCTTAAGGTGGCGTACTCTCTCCCGGTGGCAATTTTGGTGACCTTATTTTTGGAGGGCGCTTTCGAAGACAATTTTTCGGCAGGCCGTGGTTCAATTGTCAACGTGCTGTTCGCCACAATGGTTATTCTAGTGGTTATGTTTGCTGATCGGATTAAAGATCATATTGCATCCGGGAGTTTATCCCCTGATGAGATGGAAGAGATCAAGCTGCCCGAACCACCTAAGAAGCTTGTGCATATTTAGGCCGGCAATTGAGCGCTGTTATGGATGTGTTGGTAAATGCAACGACGCTGGTGAAAGGCGGCGGAATTCAGGTGGCAACCTCGTTTGTCGTTGAGGCGGAGAAGGCTGCTGCATCCGATATTCGTTGGCATTACTTGCTGTCTAAGGAGGTTGCGGCTGAGCTGTCTATTCTGGGGGTCAGTCCGAGTCGCGTTCACGTTCTTGATGGCTCTCCCGCCCGCAATAAAATCTATCGACAGCAGATATTGGAACTAGAGCAACGAATTTCCCCCGATGTGGTTTTCTCAGTTTTCGGTCCGGCATTTTTAAAATTTCGTTCGCCGCACCTGATGGGTTTGGGTAACGGCTGGATAACTCATTCCACCTGGCTAGCGTTTAAGTCACTGGGTTCGATTGCAAAAATGTTAAAGCAGTTTGCCGGTTCAATTTATAAAGGTTACTGGGCATGCCAGGCAGACCGATGGGTCGTTGAGGCGGCTAATTCGCGGCTTGGTATGATTCGGCGTTTGCGGGTTTCTCCTGACGCAGTTGCAGTGGTGCCAAACTCTTGCGCCGCTCTGTTTGGCGAGGCTGAAGTGCCCGATGCTGAGTTTCCCGAGTTGGGCAAACCGGTTCAGTTGTTGTATTTGTCGGCTTGGTACGCACACAAGAATATTCAGAGCATTCCCTATGTAGCGGCGGCATTAAAAGATATCGATCCGGCCCGTGAGATTAGCTTCGTGCTTACAATTCCCGATGATGAGCCCGGTCTTGAGCAGTTAAATGCCGATGCTGAACGTCTCGGCGTTACTCGGTACATCAACAACCGCGGTAGATTGTCTTTGGCAGATGCGGTGAAACTTTACGCCTCGGTGGATGCTTGTTTTATGCCATCGTTACTCGAGACATTCTCTGCCAATTACCCTGAGGCCATGTCAACGGGCCGACCCTTAATAGCATCAGATCTGGATTTTGCCCGAGCTATTTGTGGCGATGCTGCCAAGTATTTTGCTGCTACCAGTCCGGTTGCCGCAGCAGAAAGTATTGTTGAGCTATTGCGCAGCCCCGATGAGTGGCGCCGACTTATTTTGGCTGGGAGGAGGGAGGTTGCTAAATTGCCTACGCCGGCAGAGAAATACGCGTGTTATGAGCAATTAATAAGAAAAACAGTGGCTTAGGTGTCCAGAGCATGAAAGATATAACTTTTTTCAGCCTGCCAGTATTTTTAACCGACCAGTCAGGCACAATATCTTTCCATATATCGGAGTCTCAGAGTGTTGATTGATAGTTGCCATACTATTTGCGACCTTTTCGCCGAGCCGAGTTTTGGGTAAATAAGTTGTAACAATAATGACAAATATGCGAACAGCTTAACAATAAGAACTTCGATATAAGCATAGTATTGGCAGACTGCTTAGCCAACTCACCTTTGATAGGGCTGCCCGTTTGGGCTGAATACAGTTAATGAAACAGATATTGCAGGATTTAAAGAAAGGCGACACAAATGTCGTTGATGTTCCGCCACCAAGTCTGAAACCGGGCCATGTGCTTATTCGAACATCATTAACGCTAATTTCAGCAGGTACCGAGCGGATGTTGGTTGAGTTTGGTCGTTCGAACCTTATCGATAAAGCCCGTCAGCAGCCTGATAAGGTGCGGATGGTTTTGGACAAGGTAAAGACCGATGGTCTCGGTCCTACAGTTCGTGCGGTTAAGAGCAAGCTTGATCAGCCGTTGCCACTGGGTTATAGCAATGTTGGTGTTGTTATCGGACTTGGCGCCGGCGTTACCGATCTATCAATCGGCGATCGTGTTCTGTCAAACGGTAATCACGCTGAGATAGTTTGCGTTCCCCGCCATCTCTGCGCCAAAATTCCTGACAATGTTGAGGATGAGGCCGCTAGTTTTACCGTGGTCAGCGCCATTGCATTGCAGGGCATCCGATTGCTGCAACCTTCTATAGGCGAAAACATTATTGTTACGGGCCTCGGTTTGATCGGCTTGATCGCGGTACAAATTCTTCGCGCTAACGGTTGCAATGTTTTAGGTGTCGATTTTGACTCGAAGCGAGTGGCTTTGGCCCGTGAAATGGGTGCCGTTGCGGTAGATCTTTCGAAGGGCGAGGATGTGTTGGAGGTTGCCCGTAATTTCTCCGGAGGTCTTGGCGTGGATGGCGTCTTGTTGACTGCCGCTACTAAGAGCAATGAACCGGTGCATCAGGCCGCACAGGCTTGCCGTCAACGCGGCCGTATTGTTCTGGTAGGCGTTACTGGCTTGAGCCTCTCGCGTGAAGATTTTTATGAAAAGGAACTGAGCTTTCAGGTTTCCTGTTCATACGGTCCGGGTCGCTATGATGCCTCCTATGAAGATGAAGGCAACGATTACCCCTTCGGGCTGGTTCGTTGGACAGAGCAGCGTAACTTTGAAGCTGTTTTGAAGCTTTTGTCTAAGGGCAGCTTGCAGGTAGGCGATATGGTTTCACATCGTTACCCCATTGAAGACGCTCCCGCTGCATACGATGTGCTCGCCAATGGTTCCCCGATGGGAATGGTATTGAAGTTCCCTAAGCGCGAGAATCCAACCGCTGAGATTACGCGCGAGCAACGTACGGTGGTTCTTTCTGATGTGCCCACATCGGCGGCCGGTGCCAACATTGGCATGATCGGTTCTGGTAACTATGCATCCCAAATTCTTATTCCCGCCTTCAAAAATGCTGGCGCCGGTTTGGTTAGCCTGTGCAGTTCAGGTGGAGTGAGTAGTGTTCACTCAGGCAAGAAATTTGGTTTCCGATCGGCAACGACCGATGCTGAAGCGCTAATTAATGATTCGGCTGTGGATACAGTGGTTATTGCTTCGCGCCACGATTCCCATGCAAGTTATACGAGCCAGGCTCTGATTCAGGGTAAGCATGTATTCGTGGAAAAGCCCCTTGCGTTAACCCGCACAGAACTGGATGAAGTGGTCACCGCTTATCAGACTGCCCGGGAAGCAGGTAAGGCTCCTATGTTAATGGCGGGCTTTAATCGGCGGTTTTCACCTTTGGTAGTGAAAATGAAGAGCCTGATGGATGCTAAGCCCGACCCTAAAGCCATCATTGTTACGATGAATGCCAGCAACCTTCCTGATGATCATTGGTTGCATGACCCCAAAATAGGCGGTGGCCGGATTATTGGCGAAGCTTGTCATTATGTAGATCTGCTCCGTCACCTGGTTGGCGCACGGATTACCGGTGTGCAGGCAACTCAGATGGGGGCAGCCCCTGGGGTCGTGATTCGTGAAGATAAGGTCAGTATCACTTTAAGCTTTGAAGACGGTTCGTTAGCTACTCTTCATTACTTTTCGAATGGCCATCAGTCCTTCCCTAAAGATAGAGTTGAAGTCTTTTGTGGCAATGCTGTTTTACAACTTGATAATTATCGTACGCTAACAGGTTTCGGTTGGTCGGGATTCAGCAAGATGAAGACAAAAGCGCAGAACAAAGGCAATGCTGAATGTGCTGCGGCTTTTGTCGATGCGATTAAGTCCGGATTGCCTTCGCCTATCCCAATGGATGAGATTATTGAGGCCACCGAGCGTACGATCGATATCGTTGACTATTTGAATCCGCAGTCGGATAGCGGCGATTAGCGCCACTGGCGACTTGCGTTGAAAACTATCCCTCAATATAGCTTGTTGAGAGATCCGGGATTATATTTCCGGACCGTGCGCCATTTGAAATTGTCGCAGTTCTATTATCTTATCGTGCGCCGCCTGTTGCCCTCATCCAAGCTAAAGTCTGTGTCGGCTGGCTTAGTTCGCCGTGGTATAAATGCTGTGGACTGGCTGCCAACTTTACAGCCGGACAATCTGCACAATGAGTTTCGTTTTATTAATGAAACCAAACCTTTTAATCCTGATTCTGTGGATTGGGTCTGTGATGACCAAAAGAAATTATGGCGTTACAACCAGCATTACTTTGATTTTCTGCAATGGGACTGCTTTTCCGATGAACTGAAGGCAAAGCTGATTGACAGCTGGATTGATAGTTGCCCGATGAATCAATGGATATCGTGGGACCCCTATGCGGTGTCCCTGCGTATCGTCAACTGGGTTAAGTATTTTGATGCTTTTCCGGCAGAGCGTGAAATCCCTCAACGTTGGTTGGATAGTCTGTTGATTCAGGCATGTTGGCAGGCTCACAACATGGAGTATCAGATACTTGCCAATCATCTGGTTAAAAATGCCAAGGCCTTGGTTTTTGCGGGGGCATTTTTTGACGGTGAGAGGGCCGAGAACTTGCTGCGCTTGGGCTGTAAGGTGATGCTGGAGCAAGTTCGCGAGCAATTCATGCACGATGGCGGCCATTTTGAACGCAGCCACATGTACCACCTGATTGTTACAGAAGATTACCTCGACCTATTGAACCTCGCTCGGAAGACTAACTTGTCTTTGTCAGAACCTGAGCTTGCCGAGATTCGGGTCAAAGCTGCTCATGCAGTGGATTATTACACCGACCTTTGCGCCGGCGATGGTGAGTTGCAGATGTTCAATGACTCTACCTTCGGCATTACGGTCGATACCGCAACATTCTTGGCCTACGCGGCTCGTGTTATGGATAACCCGGTGAAGCCATTAAGTAGTGACTTAACTCTTATAAATAAGGCTGCCACAGGCTATTACGGTTATCGCCATGCCGGTGATAGTATGTTGATTGACTGTGGTGCCGTGGGTCCCGACTATCAACCCGGTCATGCGCACTGTGATGCGCTTAGCTATGACCTGTGTGTAAACGGTCAGCGGGTTGTAGTCGATAGCGGTAACTTTACTTACGAGCATTTGCCCATTCGCTATGAGAATCGGCAAACTGCCGGTCACAACACCGTTAGGGTCGATGGTGAAGAGCAGTCTGAGGTTTGGGAACGCTGGCGGGTTGGGCGCCGCGCGTATCCGATTGCGGCAGAATTAATTGATCAGGGTGATGGCAAGTTATCCTTTGTAGGCTCGCACGATGGTTATTGTCGGTTGCCAGGAAGCGTTGTTCATGAGCGGCGTGTTGATATTGATGTCAGCGGACTTTGGCAGATATCAGATCATCTTACCGGGAGGGGCGAGCACCTTTTGGAAAGCTTTGTGCATCTTCATCCGGCACTGGCCATTGTGGTTGAGAGTGACTCGTTGGTGCGTATCGATTCGGATGCTGGCCCTGTTGCTCGTCTCCAAGCCGAGTCGGGTATAGGCATTGCGATTGAGGACAGTGCGTGGTGCCCCGAGTTTGGCATTAAGCTCGACAACAAAGTTCTTGTAATGCGTACGATGGCGGAATTGCCCGCTACTATTAAGTACACCATCACTAAGTTGTGATGGTGTCACTGAAAATTTCAACATCAAATATTGCACCGATAGGTGCGGGTGTAACTTGAAAATATTATTTTTAACGCATTATTTTTATCCCGAGGTTAATGCCCCGGCTGCCCGAACTCTTGAGCATTGTCGTGCCTGGGTGGACGCTGGTCATGAGGTGACTGTGGTCACCTGCGTACCTAACCATCCCAAGGGTATTATTTATGCGGGGTACAAAAATGCGTTGTATCAGTCTGAGGTCAAAGACGGTATTAAAGTTTATCGCTTGTTGACCTTACTCGCTCCGAACGCTGGGTTCCTGAAGCGGGTTTGTAACTATCTTGCTTATATGTTTATGGCTATTTTTGCTGCGCCATTTTTACCGAAAGCGGATGTGGTTATATCGACTTCGCCACAATTCTTTGCCGGCCTTGCCGGCTATTTTGTTAGTCGGATCAAGCGCGCTCGTTGGGTTCTGGAAATTCGGGATCTGTGGCCCGAATCTGCCATTGCTGTAGGCGCCATCAAGAATGAAAAGCTGGTTAGGTCTACCGAAGCACTCGAGTCATTTATGTATCGCAAGGCCGATGCTGTTGTATCTGTTACCGACTCCTTCGTTGCCCACATATCAGCCCGGGGTGTTTCTGAAAGTCGCATTCATGTCATTAAGAATGGCGTTGATCTCGCCTTTTATAACCCGGAAGTGGCGCGTGATGCCGCAGCGATTGATGGTCGTCTGGAAGGCAAATACGTGGCTGCGTATGTAGGCACTCATGGCATGGCTCATGCTCTGGATACAGTCCTTGAAGCTGCCAAGATTCTTAAAGAGCGCAGCGATATTGTGTTTCTCATGGTCGGCGATGGTGCCGAGAAGGAACGGCTCGTGAAGTTATGTGCCGAAATGCAGCTGCAGAATGTCGTTATGCTTGACCAAAAGCCAAAAGAGGCCATGCCTGCCATTTGGGCGGTAACCGACGTTAGTTTGGTCTTACTGAAGAAGGCAGATTTGTTTAAGACGGTACTGCCATCTAAGATTGTTGAGAGCATGGCAATGAAGCGACCTATTGTGCTTGGGGTTGAGGGTGAAGCGCAGGCAATGGTTGAGGATGCAGCAGCAGGAATTTGTATTGAACCTGAGAGCGCAGCCGAGCTAGCAGCTGCGGTCGTCGCATTGGCCGATGACCGTGATCGTGCCACAGCTTATGGTGAAGCTGGTCGGTTATTCGTTGAGGCTCGATTTGATCGCCGCAAGTTGGCAAGCAAAATGGAGAAGATTCTTCTGGGGCTTGTCGGGGAAAAGGTGGATTAACATGACTGACTCGGTACCGCCTGCTGCGCAGGGGGCTGAACAAAACTCAGGGTCGTCGCCATGGCTGGCGACCGGTATAACACTCCTGGCGTTGGCTCTTGTGGGCTTCTTGTTCCGTGATGCGTTGTATCTCATGGAAAACTGGTGGTCGCAAAAAGAAGAATATAACCACGGCTATCTGATTCCTGTTGTCGCCGCCTACCTGTTATTGCTGCGTGCAGATCAATTTAAATCGATGCCTGCAGAGGCCTCCTGGTTTGGGCCGATATTGGTGCTGCTTAGTGTTTTTGCCTATGTTCTTGGTGAGCTCAGCGCTGTCTATGTCATCGGTCAGTATGGGTTTTTGTTGGCGATCTGGGCGCTGGTGGTTACCGCTACCGGCATAAAGGGTCTGAAGCTATTTTGGGTACCGCTGGTGTATCTGGTGTTCATGATACCGCTGCCTAACTTTCTCTATAACAGTCTGTCCAGCGAACTGCAGCTTATCTCATCGGAGATGGGTGTATTCTTTGTTAGAGCCGCAGGCATAAGCGTGTATCTTGAAGGTAACGTAATTGACCTGGGCAATTTTCAGCTGCAGGTTGTTGAGGCCTGTAGTGGTCTGCGTTATCTGTTCCCTTTAATGAGCTTCGGTTTTCTTTGTGCCAGTTTGTATCTAGGTAAAAGCTGGCACAAGGTAGTGATCTTCCTCTCGAGCATTCCGATTACCATTTTTATGAACAGTTTCCGGATCGGCGTGATCGGGATTCTTGTTGAGCACTATGGCATTTCGATGGCCCGCGGCTTTCTGCATGATTTTGAAGGCTGGGTTATCTTCATGGCTTGTGTTGGCCTGTTGTTTTTAGAGATGGCGGCTTTCGCCAAATTCAGTGGCCGACGGTTGATGGATGTCTTCGCCGTTGATGTTCCGCCATTGGGTTATTTTGCTGCATTTATTCCGCGCGGTAGCGTTCCTATACAGGCTTGGGTTGCAGTGGCAATTCTGGCTGCAGGTTGCATTTATTCGCTGAACATTGGCTCTCAAGTTGAGCAGGTTCCTGATCGTCCATCGTTGAGTTCGTTCCCGCTGATTGTGGGCGATTGGCGAGGCAATGAAACTGCGATTGAGCAGGAATTTATTGATGTATTGAAGTTTGATGATTATCTGTTATCGAACTACTCGCGTCCTGGAGATGACTTTGCGGTAAACCTTTATATTGCTTACTACGATTCTCAGCGCAAGGGTGCATCCATCCACTCGCCTAAAGCGTGTCTGCCCGGTGGCGGCTGGCGTCTAGAGTCTTTCGATCAGTACTCGGTTCCGGATGTTGGTCCTGAAGGCAATCCGTTGCAGGTCAACCGTTCGGTTGTTGCTATGGGCGATGACCGTCAGGTTGTGTACTACTGGTTTGAGCAGCGCGGCCGTAACCTGACCAATGAATATCTGGTTAAGTGGTATATGTTCTGGGATGCCCTGAGTATTAATCGGACGGATGGGGCGCTTGTGCGCTTGACCGTGCAGGTTCGCGATGTATCGGAGATCGATGAGGCAGACGAACAGTTGGCTGAATTTCTGCGTGATATGTACCCCAAGATTTACTACTACATCCCTCAGGCTGAGACTGCAATGCAGTCGGTCGAACGTTAGTTTAAGCAGTTTCGTGACCAAGGCATTAAACATTTAGCAATAGGAATACAGCATTATGGCCTCAATGATTCATCTGATAGCGGCTGCGCGCCCCAACTTTATGAAGGTGGCACCGCTGTATCACGCACTTAAGGCGGCTTCAGATTTTGAAGTAAAACTTATTCATACCGGGCAGCATTACGATGCCAATATGTCTGATGCGTTTTTTACTGACCTGGGATTGCCTCGGCCCGACTACCATCTTGAGGTAGGCAGTGGCACGCATGCGCAGCAAACAGGCAACGTGATGATTAAGTACGAAGAGGTCGCGATGACCGACCGTCCTGATTGGACTGTTGTAGTTGGTGATGTTAATTCGACAGCCGCTGTAGCCATGGTTTGTGCCAAGCTGCACATTCCGGTGGTGCATCTTGAGGCTGGCTTGCGCAGCGGTGATCGCAGCATGCCCGAAGAAGTCAATCGCTTGGTCACAGATGCAATCAGCGACCTTTTATGGACACCCTCAGCTGATGGCGATGCGCATCTAGCGGCGGAGGGTGTGCCCGCGTGGCGAGTGGAACGGGTCGGTAATATTATGCTCGACTCCTATGAGTTGATGAGCGAAAAAATTGCGACCGATACCACTATGCGCGACCTTGGGTTAACCGAAGGCCAGTATGGTGTCGTGACTATGCATAGACCATCCAATGTTGACGATAAGGACACTTTGACTCTGTTGGTTGATGAGTTCGAGAAGGTTTCAGCATCCGTAGCCTTGGTTTTTCCGGTGCACCCGAGAACGCGTGGCAATATGGAAAAATTTGGTCTGCTGGAGCGGGTTAAAGGTATTAACGGCATCCATCTGATTGACCCCTTGGGCTACATCCAGTTTATGAATCTGGTGAAGTCATCGGCGCTGGCTATTACCGACTCTGGGGGGTTGCAGGAAGAGACAACTTACCTCGGCTTGCCATGTTTGACGCTAAGACCTAACACCGAGCGCCCTGCAACGATTACCGAAGGCACGAATAAACTGGTTAAACCGGCGGACCTATCGACTGAAGTGGCAAAAGCACTTTCGGGTGACTGGCCTACTGGCTGCCGTCCTGACCTATGGGATGGTAAGACCGCCGCACGTTGTCTTGAAAGCCTGCGTGCATGTATCGCCGTTGGCCCGGCTAATTTGCAAAACCGCTAATCGACGGCGCTGTAAACTAAAAATGGCATTATTCTAGCCCGCCGCTTATCCTTAAGAGATATCGCTGACAGGTATGATGCTAGCAACGCGGGTGAACAAACCTGACGGCTATTTTGTTGGGTAAGCAGTCTTGTTTTGGAAATTTAAGGATGAGTAACGAATGACCATTAAAAGAGTGTCCGGCCTTGTTCTGTGTTTAGTGACAGCTTGGTTAGCTGTTGCCTGTACTTCTCCTGAAGAGCGCGCCGCAAGTTATCTGGCAGAAGCGCAGCGTTTTTTCGATGAGGGCGACACCACTAAGGCGCTGCTTGATGTAAGAAATGCCATTCAGATCGAGCCAAATAATGCCGATGCACGAATTCTTTTGGCAGAGATTCTTGAGGAAGATGGCGACTTTCAGGGTGTATTTAGTAACCTCCGAATTGCTGTTGATGTGGATCCGACTAAGGTTGATGCCCGTATTAAGCTGGGCTCTTTATACGCCGCGGCCAGAATGTTTCCCGAAGCTCAGGTTGAAGTGGATGCTGTGTTGTTGCAAACACCGGATAACCTTGATGCGCAGATGCTGAATGCGCGCTTGTTGGCGCAGGGTGGCCAGCCTGAAGAGGCACAGCTTATTCTGCGTGAAGTTCTGGAGACTGATCCTACAAAAAGTGATGCGCTGTTGCTGTTGGTTGGTATCACCGTAAGTCAGGATCCGGAAGCAGCGCTAGCGCTGCTTGATCAGGGCATAGAGGGTATTGACGATACCCGTACCTGTCTCTTATACACATCTCCGAGCCC
>CAJXQV010000004.1 GCA_913058165.1 uncultured Chromatiales bacterium
GTCGGCAGCGTCAGATGTGTATAAGAGACAGATAATGGAATAACTGCGAGGACCCAAACCGGTGCCGAGGAAAATACTCACAATGTCCTTGCGGCGACAACGCACATTATTCAAAAAATACTGGGAAGTGCCGTCACGGGAGACCTTGCGACGGATCGATATTTCGGCGTAGCCGGCAAACTGCCCGGTGATGGTGCCATCACTGTTATCAAAGAACAGCTCGATAGAAGCCGAACCAACCGGCTTACGCTGCGAGGAACCGTTAAAGATAACGTCAGTCATGTTATCGCCACGAAGGTTCTTGGCGGAGCTTTCACCCATCACCCAACGTATGGCATCAATAACATTCGACTTACCACAACCGTTCGGTCCGACAACGCCCACGAGATTGCTAGGCAGCAAAATGGTGGTTGGATCGACGAATGATTTGAAGCCTGCCAGCTTAAGTTTGCTTAGACGCACTATTTATTAACCCGCTAATTTGAAGCCTAATGGCTATCTGACAACATCGGAAAGCTGATAGCCTGAATGCTGATCAGGACGATCAGCAGGTCACACCCCCCAATGATGCCTATTATAATAATCCTATGAACGGCATCCGCTCATGGTCGACAACAGTTGTGTAGTGTAAAGTAAAAAAAACGACTTGGCACACGATTGTGAGCCACATCCACAGGGTAAAGATTCATGTCAAAAGCGACACCGCAGCCAACGCCGGAAAATGCGGTTCTCGAAACATTTGAGAACCCCAATCCATCACGGGACTATATTATTCGGATCGAAACCCCCGAGTTCACCTGCCTCTGCCCCAAAACCGGACAACCCGACTTTGCCACCATCAGGCTTGAATACGTGCCAGCAGAGCACTGTATCGAATTGAAAGCATTGAAACTCTACTTCTGGTCTTATCGCAATGAAGGGGCGTTCCATGAGGCCGTTACCAACAAAATACTCGAGGACCTGGTTGCCGCCATTGCCCCCAGATACCTGCGGGTGACAGCCGATTTCAACGTGCGCGGCGGCGTCTATACCGACGTAATAGCTGAACACACTGCTGCTGATTGGACTCCGTCAGACAGCTTGATCAATTCACTTAATAATCCCTAACGGTGATATCTGAGACGCACTCATCGGGTTAAACCCGCGTAATGCTAAGACTGAGTCTAGGGTGCTACAAGCACCAAAAAGCACCAAAATCAGCAACTGCTATAAATTAAGGCTTCACTAGCGCCGCTGCCTATGTATAATGCCGCGTTTTCAGACTTTTTAGTAAGGGATTCCGCATGGCTTCTAGGAAGAAATCTCCCAAAAAATCAGCGAGCAAGAAATCGCCTGTAAAGAAGGCCGCTACCGCCAATAAGAAGGTGGGCAAGGTCAGTACCAAGAAAGCGACCAAAAAGGTTGCTAATAAACCTGCGGGCAAGACAAAGGCAGCTTCTAAGAAGAAAGTGGTCAAGAAGGTCGATAAAAAGACCCCTTCTAAGAAGAAAGTGGCCAAGAAGGTCGAGAAAAAGGCCTCTTCTAAGAAAAAAGTCATTAAGAAAGCCGACAAAAAGACCTCTTCTAAGAAGAAAGTGGCCAAGAAGGTCGATAAAAAGGCCTCTTCTAAGAAGAAAAGCGCCAAGAAGATCGACAAAAAGGTCTCTTCTAAGAAGAAAGCCGTAAAAAAAGCCTCGACTAAGAAAACAGCTTCCAAGAAGAAAGCTGTAAGTACGACTAAGGCCGCCGCTAAGAAAAAGGCCGTGGCAAAACCTGTCGTTAAAAGCGTCAGTAGTAAAAAGGTTAGCACCAAGAAAAAGGCCGTTAAAAAGCCTAAAGAGAAGCGAGTTATTAATAAACCCACCCCGCCCAAACGCATTCGCGTTTCGGAACGTAAACGCAACGTTCAGTTCAGCGATGCAGAAGATGCAATCCATGGTATTGCACCTTATAAATCAACGGCTGGCGAACACTACATGAATGATGATCAGCTCGACCACTTCGAGGGCATTTTGCTAGCCTGGAAAGCCGAACTGATGCAGGAAGTCGATCGCACTATGCACCATATGCAGGACGAAGCCAGCAACTTCCCCGACCCTACCGACCGTGCAACCCAGGAGTCTGAATTCGGACTGGAGCTGCGCACCCGTGACCGAGAACGTAAGTTGATCAAAAAGATCGACTCAACGCTCAAACGCATTGAACAAGGTGACTATGGCTACTGCGAAGAAACCGGTGAAGAAATCGGTCTGCGTCGCCTGGAAGCCCGTCCCGTAGCAACACTTTCGGTCGAGGCTCAGGAACGCCGTGAACTTGCGGAAAGACAATTCCGTGACAATGACGATCGTTACCGGTAAATCACTGCTACAGACTCCCTGCGGTTGCAAATGACCAGCCGGGAGGAGCCTAACCGGCCGCAAGCCTCGCAGAATAAAGGCTACCGGGGTCGTTTCGCTCCTTCACCAACAGGGCCCCTGCACTTTGGGTCATTGGTCACAGCCATTGCCAGCTATTTAGAAGCGCGCTGCAATGATGGTGAGTGGCTTGTCCGGATAGAAGATCTCGACCCTCCACGCGAAGTTGCGGGTGCCGATACGGATATTCTTCGCGCACTCGATGCGCACGGCTTTGAATGGGATGAAGAACCCCTATGGCAAAGCACCCGCTTAGACATATACGCTAGCGCGCTGAGTGAACTTCACGCGGGTGATCTCGCCTACGTCTGTCACTGCACCAGGAAGCAACTTAGTGGTTTGGCGAAGCCCGGTCCGCTGGGGCTAATTTACCCAGGCATCTGCAGTAAAAAAAACCATTCATTCGATACGCGACATGCCATCAGACTGCGCACCGACGAACATGCGGTTAGCTTCAACGATAAATTACAGGGTCATACCGAACTAAATCTGCATAAAAATGTTGGCGACTTTCTGCTTCGTCGTGGCGATGGCCTCGCGGCTTACCATTTAGCCGTTACTGTCGATGATGCCCTGCAGAATATCACTGATGTCGTTCGCGGCAGCGATCTGCTGATGTCGACCGCTTGCCACATTCACTTGCAACAACGCCTCGGCTATGTCGAACCAAGCTATATGCATCTTCCGATAGCGACCGATGCCAGCGGTAAAAAGCTCTGCAAACGCGGCGGTGCCGATGAACTGGACCTCGCACTCGCCGGGGTCAATTTACTGCGGGGAATGCGGTTTCTAGGACTGAGTCCACCCATTGAACTCGAAAATGCCGGAATCGCCGAAATCTGGCTCTGGGCAAGGGATAGCTGGAGCATAGAGCCGCTGCGAGGGGTTCTGGAAAGACCTGAAATTGGACATCTTAAGTAAAATGGACGAACTTAGTGCTGCTATCAAGTGTCCATTATATATGGGTTGCGCGATGGTGCAGACCCGATAATTAATCTCGCCGGAATTCTATAACCTGCGATTAAAACAGGGGTTTATAATTATGGACAGTAACCCAAGACTCATTCGGAAATACGCAAACCGGCGACTTTATGACACGGCGCAAAGTCGCTATGTCAATCTTCACGATGTTCGGCTCCTTATCCTGGCTGGCAAATACATAAAAGTTGAAGACCAGGCGACGAAGAGCGACATCACCAACAGCATTCTGTTGCAGATTATTGCCGCACAGGAGCCGGAAACAGGTCCACTACTCTCCTCGGACATACTGACGGACCTGATCCGTACCAGTGCAACCAATCAGGATCCGGCACTGGCGGGAAAGCTGCAGCAGGCCTGCCGGGGCGTTCTAAGCATTCATAATCATTAATTTGATAATGGCTCACAGAGCATCCGGGCCTGCATAAAGTGCTGGGACTCGAATTACAGCCGTTACTTAATGCGTACTTCCAAACATAAAAAAGCCGCAAAGCTCAGGGAGCGATGCGGCTTTTTATTGCCCTGAGTAACAGGGCAAAGCGAGGGTTAAATTAGTTTAACCCTGCTCTACTTCTTTCATGCTAAGACGCACACGACCCTGACGGTCTACTTCCAGCACCTTAACTTTCACGATATCGCCTTCCTTAAGCTTGTCACTAACCTGCTCAACGCGCTCTTCAGAAATCTGCGAGATGTGCACCAGACCGTCTTTACCCGGCAGAATGGTAACAAACGCACCAAAGTCCATCAGACGCGCTACGCGGCCTTCATAGACGGTGCCAACGGCAACCTCAGCGGTTATCAGTTCGATACGCTTCAGCGCCTCACGGCCGTGTGTGGCCATTACAGAAGCAATCTTCACAGTACCGTCATTGTCGATATCGATGCTAGCACCGGTCTCTTCAGTGATTGAACGAATAGTTGCACCACCTTTACCAATGACGTCACGGATCTTCTCAGGATCAATTTTGATCGTGATGATGGTCGGAGCGTAATCAGACATTTCATTACGGTGGGTGCTAATGACTGCGTTCATTTCATTCAGAATATGCAGACGTGCCGCCTTAGCCTGAACCACTGCGTCTTTCATGATATCGCTGGTAATACCAGTAATTTTGATATCCATCTGCAGAGCTGTAATACCGTTCGCGGTTCCGGCAACCTTAAAGTCCATGTCGCCCAGATGATCTTCATCACCCAGAATATCGGTCAGCACTTTATAGCGATCGCCATCTTTAACCAGACCCATCGCAACACCAGCAACGGGCGCCTTAATTGGCACACCGGCGTCCATAAGAGCAAGGCTGGTGCCACAAACACTGGCCATAGAACTTGAGCCGTTAGACTCAGTGATTTCAGAAACCACACGAATCACATACGGAAACTCATCACCAGGAAGAACTGACTCAATACCACGACGTGCCAAACGGCCATGACCGATTTCACGACGCTTAGGTGAGCCGACAAAACCGGTTTCGCCTACGCAGTATGGAGGGAAGTTGTAGTGAAGCATGAAGCGATCACGACGCTCGCCTTCCAGCGCATCAATAATCTGTGCATCACGGTCAGTACCCAGAGTCGCCACAACAATGGCCTGAGTCTCACCACGGGTGAACAGCGCAGAACCATGAGTACGCGGCAGCACACCAGTGCGGACAGAAATCGGACGAACGGTGGTGGTATCACGACCGTCAATACGCGACTCACCTGCCAGAACGCGTTCACGAACGATGTTGCTTTCTAGCTTACCGAAAGCACCTTTAACATCGTCTGAGCTCCAACCGTGTGCATTACCATCACCAGAATCTTGGTGCCAGCTCCAACCCTTTTCATTATCATGACCAGCAAGCTGAGCAGCCAGAGCTGACTTAAGCTCACCAATACGCTCATAACGAGCCTGCTTTTCGGTGATCGCGTAAGCGGCAGTCAAATCTGCGCTTGCAGCGGCGGCAACAGCATCAACCAATGCTGAATCGACAGCAGGTGCAGACCACTCCCAATCGACTGTGCCAACTTCGGCTTTCAGTTCATTGATGGCCTTAATCACAACCTGTGACTGTTCATGACCGAACATCACCGCACCAAGCATGACTTCTTCAGAAAGCTGATCAGCTTCTGACTCAACCATCAGCACAGCATCGCCGGTACCCGCTACAACCAGATTCAGACTCGATTCTGTAAGCTGTGAGTAACTCGGGTTCAGCACATAGGCGCCGTCAATATAGCCCACGCGCGCACCACCAATAGGACCAGCAAACGGTGCGCCGGTCAGAACTACAGAAGCAGATGCGCCAATGATGGCAGGAATATCAGGATCAATATCAGGGTTCATGGAAACGACAGTTGCGATGATCTGCACTTCGTTCATGAAGCCTTTGGGAAACAACGGACGTAAGGGGCGATCGATAAGACGTGAGGTCAGCGTTTCTTTCTCGCTCGGACGACCTTCCCGCTTAAAGAAGCCACCGGGGATTTTACCCGCTGCGTATGTTTTTTCTTGGTAGTTAACCGTAAGGGGGAAAAACGGCTGACCAGGCTTTGCATCTTTACGCGCAACTGTTGTCACTAAAACAACTGTCTCTGCCATGGTTACCATTACTGCGCCACCGGCCTGTCGTGCGATCTCACCGGTTTCGATGGTTACTTCGTGTTCGCCATACTGAAATACTTTCTTAATTGCTGCCACTTAACCTATTCCTATTTTAATGTCCCGGAAGCCTGTTTCCGACAGGCATACCAATTTCCGGAACTGTGTTGAGGTTACATACCACTAAAAAAAATAAGAAAACCGGCAGGTAACAAAACGCTACGTGCCGGTTAACTGAATATTTTTTATATCAGCGAATGCAGAGCCTAACGACGCAGACCAAGACGTGAAATTAATTCACGATAGCGTTCCCTATCTTTACCCTTAAGGTAATCAAGAAGCTTACGGCGACGGTTTACCATGCTTAAAAGACCACGACGAGAATGGTGATCTTTCTTATTGCTCTTAAAGTGATCCTGAAGCTCATTAATACGAGTCGTCAACAAAGCAACCTGAACCTCTGGTGAACCGGTGTCTTTCGGGTTCACGGCATAATCTTTAACTAACTGGACCTTCTGGTCTCCGGAGAGAGACATTGGCTATTACTCCTGTCTTATTACTTTTCAATACTTGCCCATTGCATGCGCGCAGTATTCTAACCGCTGTTGCACACATGTAACACCCTGATTTTTATTTATTTCCAATAAATCATGCAATCGGATTAGCAAACACCGCTACGCCGACATAAAAAGTCGCTTTGGAGCGACTTCCAAATAACCTTCCGGCAGTGACAAAACCTGCCCAAGGCCAATAAAATCACCACTATCATCGTACATCCGGACATCTGCACCGGATTCAGCAAGGCCCGCACCGTTCGCGACTTGACCCTGCAATAACCGCCTTACGTTAAGTGCATCAAACGATACGCCAGCCAAGTGCTGTAAAGCCATATCTGCACCAGTCAAGAGCTGGTCCAGCGCTGCCTCACCTTGCTCTGCAAGCGCCTCTAGCTGCTCCAGCGTCACCATCGGCATATCGGCGAACGGTTCTACCCAAACGCGATGCAGCTCTGTAACGTAGCCCAGCGTGCCTGCAGCAGCAGCAATATCCTCTGCCAACGAACGTATATACGTGCCTTTACTGCAGTGAACAAACAGTTTCGGCTCTGCAGGGTCAGCGTCCAGAACCCGCAAATCAAAAATACGGATATGCCGCGGCTTGCGCTCTACTTCTATGCCTTCCCGCGCTAACTTATACAGCCGCTGGCCATCTTGCTTTAGCGCTGAGTACATCGGTGGAATCTGCTCAGAATCACCAACAAACCCCTTCAGCAGCTGCTCCAGAATCCCAGCCTCAACCGATTGCACCGCGCACTCTTCAATAATCTCGCCTTCAGCGTCGGCCGTATTCGTTTTGGCTCCGAAGCGAATGCGCACTTCATAAGCCTTATCCGACTCCAGAAGCAAACCTGACACTTTGGTCGCATGACCAAAGCACAGGGGTAACATGCCCGTTGCCAGGGGATCAAGGCTGCCGGTATGTCCGGCCTTTCGCGCAGCGTAAAGGCGTTTGGCAATCTGTAGCGCGCGGTTTGAAGAAATACCCCGCGGCTTATCCAGAATCAAAATACCGTTGACGTCGCGCTTAGACTTCCTCGTCACCGTCTGATTCATGTTCTCTGTCTTTTGCTACGGCGGAGTCAATAAGGCTTTCAAGTTCCGCGCCGCGAATACCCGAATCGTCATACTCAAAACGCAACTCAGGCACGCGGCGAATAGTGAGTTCTTTGGCTAAACGTGTGCGCAAAAAACCGCCCGCCTTCACAAAGGCCTCATTGACGTCCTCAGGCGACACATCCTTATCGAGCAGGCTGTAATAAACCCACGCGACACTCAAATCTTTAGTCACCCGAGCGTCTGTCACAATCACATTGAGCAGACGCGGGTCGCGGGTTTCACTGCGCAGCACATCGCTCAAAGTACGCTGAACCTGCTCTTCAAGACGACTGCTGCGATAAAAATCCCGTGACGACATATCGGTTCTACATTGAATCGAGCGTGCGGGCGATTTCGACACGCTGGAAGCACTCGATCTGATCACCAGGCTGCACATCATTGTAGTCTTTAACGCCAATACCGCATTCAGTACCGGAGCGAACTTCGTTGACGTCATCTTTGAAGCGACGCAATGATTCGAGCTCACCTTCGTAAATAACAACGCTATCACGCAGCACACGGATCGGATTATCGCGCTTCACAAGGCCCTCTGTAACAAGGCAACCGGCGATATCGCCAAACTTCGGTGAAGTAAAGACATCACGCACCTCAGCAAGACCAACAATCTCTTCGCGAATCTCGGGTGCCAGAAGTCCGGTAACTGCAGCCTTAACAACGTCAATGGCTTCATAAATAATACTGAAGTATTGAATATCAATACCCTGATCTTTAATAGCATCGCGGGCTTTGCCATCGGCACGAACATTAAAGCCAATGATGATCGCTTTAGATGTAGCGGCCAGATTTACATCGGTTTCGGTAATGCCACCAACGCCAGATGAAACAATTTTAACCTTAACTTCGTCGTTGGATATATCTTCCAACGCTTCGCAAAGGGCTTCAGCACTGCCGTGCACATCGGCCTTCACCAGCAATGTCACAGATTTCATCGCGCCAGCCTTCAGCTGACCAAACACATCATCAAGCTTCGCAGCCTGCTGCTGTGACAATTTAATTTCACGCGCACGTGTGTGACGGAACTCAGCAACTTCACGCGCCTTACGCTCGTCCTCAAGCACAATCGCATCATCACCTGAAACCGGAGTGCCGGAAAGTCCGAGCACAGCCACCGGAGTACCGGGGCCAGCTTCGCCAACCGTTGCACCAGTATCGTCATGCATACGGCGCACCTTGCCGTGCACCTGACCCGCGACGAGAACATCACCCTGGCGCAAAGTGCCACGGGTAACCAGCACAGTAGCCACTGGACCACGTCCCCGTTCAAGGCTGGATTCAATCACCACACCTGTCGCACGGCAGTCGGCAAACGCTTTCAGCTCAAGCAACTCTGCCTGCAGAGAAATTGCAGAAAGCAAAGCATCAATACCGTCGCCGGTATGCGCCGATACATTTACAAACTGCGTGTCGCCGCCCCACTCTTCAGAAATAACTTCCAGCTGAGACAGCTCATTACGAACACGATCAGGATCAGCTTCAGGCTTATCCATTTTATTAATAGCAACGATGATCGGCACGCCAGCAGCTTTCGCATGCTTAACGGCCTCTTCAGTCTGCGGCTTAACACCGTCATCACCGGCAACCACCAGAATCACCACGTCGGTAACCTTGGCACCGCGTTCACGCATTGAGGTAAATGCAGCATGTCCCGGAGTATCTAGGAATGTAATGGCGCCGGAATCTGTGTGAACTTTATACGCGCCGATATGCTGAGTAATGCCACCGGCTTCATCGGCTGTTACTTTGGTACGACGAATATAGTCGAGCAACGATGTCTTACCGTGATCCACGTGACCCATAATTGTCACCACCGGAGAACGAGGAACTTCCTCACCCGTTTCTTCGTCGGTGATGTTGATGATTTGCTCATCCAGCAACGCAGGATCTTCTGGCTTAGGAATATGACCCAGCTCTTCAACCAATAGAATCGCAGTATCCTGATCAAGAGGCTGATTGATGGTAACCATCATGCCCATGCCCATCAGCGACTTAATAACTTCACCGCCTTTTACCGCCATGCCCTGTGCGAGCTCGCCAACGGTCATGCCATCGATAACGCTAACCTCACGGACTACCGGAGCGGTTGGCAATTCAAAACCATGCTGCGAATCGACATTAACTGAGCTGCCACGCCGACGCGATGATTTGCGTGTAGACGCGCTTGTGCGACGCTTGCCACGCATATCTGATGCGACATGCAATTTTTTGCGGCCCGAACGATCCGGTGTGTTGCCACCACCGCCAGACTCACGCTTGTCAGTCTTAACCCGACCACGAACCGGCTTATCACCAGGCTTAGTTGTTGGCTTGGCCGCTTCAGTTTTTGGTGCGGCTACAGCCTGATTCTGTTCATCTTTACGTCGTGCTTCAGCCAAACGCTCTTCGCGTTCAACATCACGACGAGCCACATCTTCATCTTTGACGCGCTGCTCGGCTTCCTTCTCTGCCTTACGGGCAGCGATGCGATCGGATTCCGCTTTCTCAACGGCCAAACGAGCTTCGTCTTCTTCGCGAAGCTTAGAGTCGGTCTCTTCCTGCTGAGCACGATTCTGCTCTTCGATGACATCACGCTTTACATAGGTGCGCTTCCGGCGAACCTCAACATTCACTGTGCGGGCTCTACCGGCAGAACCGGAAACCTTTAGCTCACTGCGATCGCGGCGATTCAACGTCACCTTTGTCGGAGTGGATGCTGCCGCATCATCATTGCCATGACGGCGCTGCAGATGGTTCAACAAAACCATCTTTGTATCGTCATCGACCAACGCATCCGCGTCTTTAATATCGACACCAGCTTCTGCCAATTGCTCAAGCAGCCGTTCGACGGGCACCTTAAGAACATCAGCAAATTGCGCTACAGTTACAGCAGCTGCCATACAGTTTCTCCGTTTACCTGCGCAGAGCTACAGCTCTTGCGCTTCCTCTTCTTCAAACCAGTGTGCGCGGGCAGCCATGATCAACTTACCTGCGCTCTCTTCGTCCAGACCAGCGATTTCAAGCAGGTCATCAACAGCCTGCTCGGCTAACTCTTCGCGGTCTTTAATACCTTTTTTAGCCAGTTCTGCTGCAAGCTCAGGTGTCATACCCTCAAGCGACAGCAGGTCTTCGGCAGGCTCAGCAGCCTCTTCGCTCACAATCGCACGGGTCAACAGAAGATCACGTGCGCGGTTACGCAACTCAGCGACAATAGTCTCGTCGAACTCTTCAATCGCCAATAACTCGCTCTCGGGAACATAGGCCAGTTCTTCAATAGAGGTAAAACCCTCCTGAACCAGAATCAAAGCAACTTCTTCATCGACATCGAGCGCTTCTTTGAAGCTATCAAGAATAGTTTTAGCTTCCTGCTCGCCTTTCGCATCGGCGTCGGCTTCGGTCATCACATTCAAAGCCCAACCGGTAAGCTCACTCGCCAGGCGAATATTCTGCCCACCGCGACCGATTGCTTGCGACAACTTATCTTCTTCAACAGCGATATCCATACTGTGCTTGTCTTCATCAACAACGATGGAGGTAACTTCAGCAGGTGACATGGCATTAATAACAAACTGTGCTGGCTCATCATCGGCAAGAATAATATCGACACGCTCACCAGCCAACTCATTGGAAACAGCCTGGACACGCGAACCACGCATACCCACACACGCACCAACAGGATCAATACGCTTATCATTGCTCTTAACAGCAATCTTGGCCCGCAACCCCGGGTCGCGCGCAGCACCACGAATTTCGATTAAGTCCTGACCGACCTCAGGGACTTCGATCTTAAACAGCTCAATAAGAAATTCAGGGGAGTTACGGGTCATGAACAACTGTGGACCACGCAATTCGCTGCGCACTTCATACAACAGGGCCTTAATGCGGTCGTTCGGCCGTGCAGCCTCGCGTGGAATCATCTGCTCACGGGAGATAAAGCCTTCGGCAGTGCCACCCAGATCAATATAAATGCCTTTGCGATCAACGCGCTTGACGCTGCCATTAATCAGCTCGCCAACGCGATCCTGGAACGCTTCGACGACTTGAGCACGCTCGGCTTCGCGAACCTTCTGCACAATAACCTGCTTCGCGGTTTGTGCCGCAATACGGCCAAACTCAGCAGACGAAGTCTCACTGTTTGAGTCTTCTTCAGGCATTGGCTCTTCAACGAAATCACCTGGCTGGGCATCCGGATTAATATCCAGGGCATCAATCATGCGCAACTCACACTCGGGAGTTTCAAGCTCAGTTGATTCGTCAGCGAAAACCTTCCATTGACGGAATGCTCTGTAATCACCATTTGTTCGATCAATCTCGACGCGAACGTCGATACCCTCTTCATCGTTACGACGACGAATGGCAGAAGCCAATGCAGCTTCCATTGCTTCGAAAATAATTTCTTTTTCTACGCCCTTCTCGTTGGAGACAACTTCAACAACGTTCAGGATATCTTTGTTCATCATTTCAACGTACTCACAATTACATTGTCCGGCTACCTGAGCTACTCAGGCACCACCCGTGCAACATCCACATCAGCCAGCGGCAAACGAATATCTTCTTCATCTTCTCTTACGAGTATTTCGTCGCCATCTAGGCCGATCAAAACACCCTTAACATTCCGCCGCCCATTGACCAAACGATGCAGCTTAACTTTCACTATTCTGCCAGCGAACTGCTCAAAATGAGCGGGCTTCACCAGCTTACGATTCATACCCGGCGATGAAACCTCAAGGTTGTAATCATCCGGAATCGGGTCTTCTACATCGAGTATGGCGCTGGCCTGACGGCTAACCTTCTCGCAATCTTGCAGACCAATGCCATTGGGACTGTCTATATACAAGCGCAACAACCCCCGCCCGTTACCCAACCGCACTTCTATATCCGTCAACTCGTAGCCCAATGCCAGAACCTCAGGTTCGAGCAGTTTCAACAGGGCATCACGACTCGCAGCAACCACAAACACCTCAACAAAACCAATAGGTTAAACACAAAAAATGGGCCGTAGGCCCATCCGTAGCGGCACTTGCCGCACCCACTAATGAGCGTGCAAATCCGAACCCTAGAAAAACAAAAAGCCCCTACTGGAGCTATCTCTATCGGCCGTAACAAAATAACCGACAGCCAATATCCGTTTTTCCGATGAGCATAAGCTATTGATCTATAAGCAAATCAGGTGCCCAAAGCGCGCCATACTTCAGCGCGCGGAGCATTGTATCAAAGCCGCAGCCTAAATGGCAGAGACAAACGCACGAAAGTCAGCTAAAGCGTACTGAACACGCATAACTGGCTGGTCGCCAACCCGGTCCTCGCGGAACACCTGCCTTACTGAAATTCGCAGTCTTACCAGGCTTACATGGGGCAATAAAAAAGCCCCGGAGTTACTAAGAACTCAGGGGCTTCGGTATTTGTTGGTAGCGTGGGTAGGATTGGGTCGCTGCGCTCCCCGTTCTCCCCATCTGCTGGCCTACGGCCATCAATCGGACCCGAATCGAACCTTACTTGTCTGATTTGTCGTAGGTTCCAATTATTGCAATAAAAAACCCCTGAGTCGTTTCCAACTCAAGGGTTTCGTATTTATTGGTAGCGGGGGTAGGATTCGAACCTACGACCTTCGGGTTATGAGCCCGACGAGCTGCCAGACTGCTCCACCCCGCACCGGAAAACGGCATACTACTGACATTGGTGGTTTTTGCAAGCAATCCTTTGGCTTTCTGAAGATTTTCAGTCGACCGCGAGCCAGAAATAACCCACAGCGGATGCGCTGCATTACATGAAGGCAGCCGTGCATAAAGCCAGCAGCTGGTTGGGGAAAATACCCAAAGCAAGCAGAGCCAGAGCGTTCAAACTGAACACCAGCTTAACGTCGAAGCCTGCCACTATCGGAACCAACTCAGCGCCATCAGTTGATACACGCTCGGGCGGATCGAAATACATCAGCCGTATTACCCGCAGGTAATAAAACGCGCCTATCACCGAAAATAGCACCGCCACTATCGCAATCCAGATTTCGCCGCGCTCCACAATTGCCGAGAGCACCGCCCACTTCGCGTAAAAGCCGGCGAACGGCGGTATGCCTATCATGCTGGCCATAACCAATAACATCATGGCAGCAAGCCACGGACTGCGCTCATTCAAACCCTTGAATGAATCAAGCTGATCTGCTTCAGCCTCTTTAGTGCCGAGCAGAATAATGCCACCAAAAGCAGCGGCGCTCATTAGCACGTAGATGATCGAATAAAACAGCGATGCCGCAAGCCCCATCGGACTGCCGGCAATAAAGCCGATTAAAATAAAACCGACATGCGCAATGGTTGAATAAGCCAGCATGCGTTTAATGTTGGTCTGAGCGATAGCGACAACATTGCCCACTCCCAGTGAAAGCAGCGCCAGCACAATCATCATTGACTGCCAATCGGCCGCGACTGGCGCCATAGCCTCGACCAACAATCGCACTGCCATAGCAAAGCCGGCCAACTTAGGCACCGTCGCAACGAATAATGTCACGCTGGTTGGCGCACCTTCATAGACGTCCGGAAGCCACATGTGGAAAGGCACGGCGCCTAATTTAAATCCTACCCCGACCAGAATAAATGCAAGGCCCAGCAACACACTAAGATAATTCGACTGCCCTGCCGCTAGCGATGTCGCAATTTCGTCCAACTGCAAGCTGCCGGTAACACCATAGATGATGGACATGCCATAGAGCAGCACGCCCGAGGCAATAGCACCCAGCACAAAATATTTCATTGCGGCCTCAGCCGCTTTCGGCGAGTCGCGGTCAAACGCGACCATCGCGTACAAACTCAGCGACATCAATTCCAAGCCCAAAAATACTGTCAGCAGACTGTTGGCCGAAATGAGCACGAATACACCAAGCAACGCGAACAGACTCAGCAGAAAAAACTCGCCTTTATAGAGGCCGCGTTCCTTGAGGTATTTACGTGAATACAAAAACACCACAGCAACCGTCAATAAACTGAACAGTTTTAGCACGCGCGTCATCGGGTCAACCACGAAGCTTCCGTAAAACGTCACTTCGCGCCCGTCCATGCCGATTGGCGCAGAGAGCCATGCCGTCACTGCAAGAACGGCCAGACTTAACCCGTAAGTGATGTCACGATCCTTGTCACGAACAAATAGATCAACCACCAACACCAGGCAAATGCCCACCGCCAATGCGATCTCTGCAGCGGCCAATCCGTAATTCAATATATCGGTCTGCGGCATCAGAGCTTAGACTCCAGAATATGAGCTGTCTCTTATACACATCTCCGAGCCCACGAGACAAGAGGCAATCTC
>CAJXQV010000005.1 GCA_913058165.1 uncultured Chromatiales bacterium
TCTACACAGAGTAGATCGTCGGCAGCGTCAGATGTGTATAAGAGACAGAATCAAACCATCGCCAACGCGTCGCTCGGCAGCGGCATAGACCTGCGTATAAATATCACAAGGCTGACGGGCCAACAGATTAGCCATACCGACACGCCGGCGCTGTTCACGCAACGCATCCACATGAATTACCGCATGCGCTAGCATCGATTCGCCAGCCTGACTGACGGTAGCAAGCGTATTAGCCCGGTAATCAACAACTTTCGACATGGCGCTGCAGGTGTAAGCAGGAATCGGTATATCGTCAATAGAAGATGTATTCGCAGAGATAATGTAGATCGCGTTCTCAATCGCACGCGCTTTACGGCAAATTTCACGATCGGTATCCATGGTGCTACCCGGTTCACTGGTCGGGTGAATGAGAATCTCAGCACCCTGCAACACGCTCGCCCTCACCAACTCCGGCCACATGATTTCTTCCGATGCGATACAGCCTAAATTGCCAATCTCGGTTTTGGCCACGGGAAATACGCCCTCAAGGCCGTATAGATCGAGGTACTTCGACCATACGTCATGGGGAGTCGCCTCAAAGCTGGACGACAAACGGCGATAACGCAAAATAACATCACCGTTCGGACCAATAATAAAACAGGTCTGGAAATACAGATCTGGAAAATTGGGATCAATCTCATAAACATTACCCGCCAGAAAAATATTATTTTTCTGGGCTAACGCACCAAGCTTTTCATATTCCACGCAATCGTAACTAAGGCAGGCTTTCTCCTGCCACTCATGATGGCTTTCACCCAGCGGGAAACCACTCAGAAAGTACTCCGGCAACACAAGCAACCGCACATTGCTGCCATTGTGGAATTTCACGAAGTTAACCATCGTGTTCACATAGGTGGAAATACGCTCAATGGACTCCATACGGACTTTTGCCGCACTCTGAGCATCGGTGCATCGATTGACAGCCTTACAGGCAATATGGAGTGCGCCGCCGGTAAACGGGGCAATTTTCTCGAATTCTTGTGACATGAATATCCTTGCAATAGGGCCAAGCAGCCCTGTTTATTATTTGTCGCAGTTTGTCGGAAGGGGCGGGCGAGTAACAGGCTCAACAGCCGGATGTGCTGCCTGATGGTCATGAGAAAACCTTGCAGTAGCTGGCGTTAGCGCCGGATAATAGGTCTTCCCAGCCAGCAGGTAGTGCACCTTGCCCGGATTCGATGACATACCTGCTTTGCTGCAGGCTCGCCAACAACAGCAACTCTATCGCCAACGGCGGGTTGTAGAGAGCCCGCAAGCTCGCGTCATTATGGTGAACGGCAATGAACTGCTGAACCTTTGCAGCAACGATTACCTCGGGCTGGCAAACGATGACCGTATCCGACAGGCCTTTATTTCCGGCGTAAACACATGGGGTGTGGGCAGTGGTGCCTCACATTTGGTATGTGGGCACACCCGCGCTCATCACTATTTAGAAGAACAGCTGGCCGAATTCACCGCGCGACCGCGAGCACTGATGTTCTCCAGCGGCTATGCCGCTAACCTGGGTGCTATCAATGCCCTGGTCAGCCCAGGGGATGCGGTCTTCGAAGACAAGCTTAACCATGCCTCTTTGCTCGATGGCGGCTTACTCAGTCGCGCAAACTTCAAGCGTTTCAGGCACAAAGACTGCAGCCACCTAAACGAACAACTCGGGCAAGTTAGCGGCTCAGATGGGCGCAAACTCATAGTCACCGACGGCGTCTTCAGCATGGACGGCGACCTCTGCGACGTCGATGCGCTGTGCCAGATTGGCAGCGAACACAAAGCCTGGCTCATGGTTGACGACGCGCATGGCTTCGGCGTGCTCGGCGAAGAGGGTCGGGGCGTTGTTAACCCAGCAATACACAGCAGCGACGATGTGCAGATATTGGTAGGCACTCTGGGTAAAGCCTTCGGCACTCAGGGCGCATTTGTTGCCGGCAGTGAAGAGCTTATTGAAACCCTCATTCAGAACGCCCGTACTTTTATCTACACCACAGCCTTGCCTGCTGCTGTGGCTGTTGCCACAACAGAAAGCCTCAAAATCCTTCGCACAGAGCATTGGCGGCGTGAAAAACTCCAGGCATTAATTGCGCAGTTCCGTGAGGGCGCGCAGGCGCTAGGCCTGGACCTACTGCCGTCGACCACACCTATTCAACCCGTGTTGATGCAGTCCGAAGCGAATGCGTTGCAGGTTGCGCAGCAGCTTGAAGGTCAGGGAATACTGGTGACCGCCATCAGACCGCCGACGGTTCCCGCTGGCACATCCCGCTTACGAATTACGTTTACTGCCAACCACACTGAGGCGGATGTCAGCCAGCTGCTCCACGCATTAAAACGAGCTATGCTCTAAGCCATTATGAGTATGAAATATTTCATCAGCGGAACCGACACCGCCATTGGCAAGACATTGGTTGGGGTTGCCTTGCTGCATGCCGCCAGGTCTGCCGGGCACTCCGCAATCGGCGCAAAGCCGATAGCGGCTGGCTGCGATCTCATCGATGGTATCTGGCAAAACGAAGATGCTGCAGCGCTGCGCTCTGCTAGTTCTCTTGAGCTCAGTTATGAACAGGTCAACCCGGTTGCGCTAAAAGCATTTATGGCACCGCACATTGCTGCCGAACGCGAAGGCGTAAAGATCAATGCGGTCGACCTGTGTCGCAAGATAAATGCACTGCCCGATGCCGAAATAACATTTATCGAAGGCGCAGGTGGCTGGCTGGTGCCGTTAAATGACAAAGAAACTATGGCCGACATTGCAACCGGGTTGCAGGTCGGCGTAATACTGGTCGTTGGCCTCCGTCTGGGCTGTATTAATCACGCACTATTGTCTGCCGCTGCGATAAAACAGTCAGGACTTAAACTTGCCGGCTGGGTTGCCAACAGCATTGAACCAGCTATGGATGTGAAAGATGGCAACATCGCCGCCATCGCAAAACGCCTACAGGCTCCACTGCTCGGCACAATTCCGTATCTGAATCCGGCAGACCCGGAAGCGGCCGCGGCCTGGCTCGATATCGAGCCCTTACTCTGAAACGGGCATTATTGGCACACCATGGATCAATTTGATCGCAATCATATCTGGCATCCGTACACCTCGATGACCAACCCACTGCCGACCTACGAGGTAGAGTCGGCAGTGGGTGTGCGCCTAAAACTGAAAGATGGCCGAGAGCTTATCGATGGCATGTCATCCTGGTGGTGCATGATTCATGGCTACAATCATCCTGCCCTGAATGCCGCGGCCACAGAGCAGCTGGCAAAAATGTCACACGTCATGTTCGGCGGCATCACCCACGAACCTGCGATGGCATTGGCCGACAAACTTCTGCAAATAACGCCTCCCGAACTGAACAAAGTATTTTTCAGCGACTCCGGTTCAGTCAGTGTTGAAGTCGCGCTAAAAATGGCGCTGCAGTATTGGCAGGCTCAGGGGCAAACCAAAAAAACCCGCATGCTAACTATCCGCGGCGGCTATCACGGCGATACTTTTGGTGCGATGGCCGTCACTGACCCGGTTAACGGAATGCATAGCCTGTTTAACCATGTGTTACCGCAACACCTGTTTGCACCCAGACCAAGAACACCGTTCGGCCAGATATTACAAAAAGGCGATCTCGATGAGTTCACTCGGCTCATCGAAACCCACAATGATGAAATTGCAGCCGTCATACTCGAACCTATTGTGCAGGGTGCCGGCGGTATGTGGTTTTATTCGCCGGAGTACCTTAGCGAGGTAGCGCTGCTCTGCAAGCAACACAACGTATTACTCATCGCCGATGAAATTGCAACCGGCTTCGGCAGAACCGGAACTCTGTTTGCCTGCGAACACGCCAACATCGTTCCCGACATACTCTGCGTTGGTAAAGCGCTGACCGGCGGCTACATGAGCCTTGCGGCGACCTTAACCAGCGACAGGGTAGCTGAGACAATTTCAGCCAGCGGCGGTGTGTTGATGCACGGCCCCACCTTCATGGCCAATCCGCTGGCCTGCGCAGTGGCTAATGCAAGCATCGACTTGCTACTGGACAGCCCCTGGCAGCAACGGATTCAACTTATGGAATCGCAACTCGATGCGGAATTGCACCCGCTGGTCGAACACCAGAACGTTAGCAGCGTTCGGGTACTCGGTGGTATCGGTGTTGTCGAAACCGTCCGTCCGGTCGATGTGGCTGCAATGCAGGCTCTGTTTATTGACCTGGGCGTGTGGATCAGACCATTTGGCCATCTCATTTATCTGATGCCGCCCTATGTCATTACCAGCTGCGAGCTCAGCGAACTCACTGCCGCAGTTGCGGAAGGCTTGGAACTGATCGAGCCACGCTAATCAGCTATACGGGCAGGCAGACATGCCTCACTGCTTAACAAAATACCGGTTCTGTGACATTGTTGGTCGCAATATCGGGCGCAGGCGCTAACATAAGCCCTTCGACTCCACTTTCCTTCTTCTTTGTCTATCAGGATACACCGTGAGCAAAACTGAAAGCTCGTTAGACCACATCAAAGTTGCTGTCTTAATTCCTTGCTACAACGAGGCTAAAGCCATCGGCGACGTCGTGCATAGCTTCCAGCAAGCCCTGCCAAACGCCACCGTTTACGTCTATGACAATAACTCCAGCGACAACACTATTGAAGTTGCCTTGCTTGCAGGCGCGGTGGTGCGCCGCGAGCGGCAACAGGGCAAAGGTAACGTAGTCCGCAGAATGTTCGCGGATATCGAAGCCGACATTTATGTCATGGCCGACGGTGATGACACCTATGATGCATCCGCAGCTCCCCGGCTCATCGAAAAGATGGTTTCCGAAAACCTGGACATGGTGAATGGCAAGCGTATCTCTGATGCGGAAGCGGCTTATCGGCCGGGACATAAGTTCGGCAACAAGCTGCTCACAACGCTGGTAAAAATGTTTTTTGGCTCAGGCATTGATGACATGCTGTCAGGCTATAAAATATTTTCGCGACGCTTCACAAAATCGTTTCCCAGTTTATCGAGCGGCTTCGAAATCGAAACAGAGCTCACTGTGCACGCACTTGAATTGCGCATGCCTATTGCAGAAGTCGATACCGTTTATGGCAGCCGCGCTGAAGGCTCCGAAAGCAAGCTCAGCACCTTCGCCGATGGCTTTCGCATACTGCGCACCATTGCTATATTGATTAAGGGCGAGCGCCCGCTGCAATTCTTTAGCGCCATTTTTGGCTTGCTAATATTGGGGTCAGTGGTATTGAGCATCCCTATTATTACCACCTATATGCAAACCGGGCTGGTGCCTCGCTTACCTACTGCGGTATTGGTTACCGGCATGGTCTTACTCAGCTTCCTGAGCCTCGCATGCGGTCTTATTCTTGATACCGTGACCCGCGGGCGTCAGGAGCTAAAGCGGCTTCAGTACCTGAACGTACCAAATCAGCTGCATATCGATGCTACCGAAAAAGACGATTAAGACCGCGCGTCAGGAAGCAGGTAAAAAACGGTACATGGTGTAATCGCCGACCACAGCAATAGGCTCCGCAACAACAACAGTCCAACCAAGAAATGATTCGGGCACGTCGGAAACCTTGAGCAACATATAATTAACTTTATAAGTTTCAATAATTTCATAACGACGCTGTGAATCAGTGTCTAAAGCAAAGAACTCGGCGACCACGCCCAAGCGCTCAAACTGATCGCTCAGAAGTGGATTCTGGTGATACGCTGCAACAGCCTTGCCCGTCACTGTCGGCAGTGGCCAAGCTAGACCTAGCGGCGCTATCACGACATCCTTCGGACCCACCCCTGGCGTCAATCGCCGGTAGAGATCAACAACATTTTCGTCGTTTGGCAATGCCGCGAACTTATCGACAACCCGCAACTGAGGGTTCAAGTGCTTGCCGGTAAAGTCGGAGGCCAATAACAACACATTAAATAGAATAGCGACGCCAAAGACGCCGGCAGTTGAATACGCCAGCAACTGTAATCGCGGCTCTACGGAACCTGAGTTCCGAGCTTCTACCCAACGGTCGAGCAGCACCAAAACCAGCTTTATACCCGCCATATGAAAGTAGAAAATGGCAAATAATAAAAACCGATGTGCCAATGGCACCGATACAAACAAATGAGCG
The DNA here is from genome assembly GCA_913058165.1 of uncultured Chromatiales bacterium. Lineage (GTDB taxonomy): Bacteria > Pseudomonadota > Gammaproteobacteria > Steroidobacterales > JABIQA01. The sequence continues at coordinate 6,118 of CAJXQV010000005.1, forward strand.
AAGTAAGGCAGCAACATCGCTAACCCACCCAGCAAAATAAACGCGTCTTTACGGCAGAACAGCAGGTAGAGCCATGCAAATACACATAACCAGCAAAACCCAAGCATAACCAGCAGTAACTTAGGCTGATAGAAAATATGCATCCAGAGCCCGGACTTAAACCATGCAAGAGGGCCTGATGCTTCAGCACCAATGCTCCAACTGCTTTCGATGTTACCTGATTTACCCAGCACCACTTCCCAGGTAGAGAAGTAGGGCCATAACTCAACCGCGAAGGAGCCGATCAACAAACCAAGACAAAGAACAATTCTCTGACGCAAGTCCACATTTGCTTGAGTGATCGCCAGCAAACCACAACCCGATATACCGAAAACGCCTGTTAGCGGATGACACAGAAACATCAAAGCCGCCAGAATAGTCAGGATCGCCGTGCCGAACAGCAAGCCAACCTGCTGTCGTAAAACCCGCAACGTAAGCCAGAAGCCGATCAGACTCAGGCCAAAAACAAACGACGATGGAAAACCAGCAACATAGAAAAAGCTGCGCAACTGATACAAGTTTGACCAGTTCCAGCTAACACCCCAACCGAAAAACAGCACCATAAACGCGATGGCCGGTGCCCATGAGTGACGGAAGTATTCGGAAAAAAACAGTTTAATACCAATCACTATCAAGGCATAACTCACCACTGCACTGATGCCCATCAACTGAACGGAATCGAGCCCAAACCAACCGCCAACCAGTGTAAGCAGCCAAAACCATGGCATATAACGAGGACTTAGTGAGTCATCAAGCACATGGGGATTGCTCGGATCAGAAAAATTTCGCAGCCACTCGGTGAGCAATGCTGTGTGTTCCCAGTAGTCTGCATAAGGTGAATAGGTCACCAACTGGAAAACTAGAGCGTCCCAACATAGCCAGAAACCTATCGACACGGCCAATATTGTGTAAGCTGCATCAGCGCTTAAAAAACCGATGCGATCAGTGCTGAGTTTGGTGGTCAAAAGGTTTTCTCTGCTTCTGTATAGAACCGCACGAATTCTGCACCATTGCCGTAAATATAGAAAGCACCGAAATCTGTTAACCGGTAGCGATTTGACGGGCAAATCTCAGCTAAACTAGCCGAATCAATGGATTTGCTCTGCACCCACAGCTGCAACAAGGACCGAACGGCTCATCAATATTGAACACTCTATTTAACAGATTACCTGAAGGTCTAATAGCATTTGGCTGCGTAGGCATCGTGGGCTTCATGGTCGATGCGACGATACTAACAGCTATGATCTCCTACTTTGGATGGGGTGTTTATTCCGCGAGAGTGCTTTCGGCAACAGCTGCCGTCTTGGCAACCTGGCTCCTTAATCGCCATTGGACATTCAGGGATCAGGCAAGCGATAACAAAATTCGTGAATCATCGACCTACGCCGGCATTCAATTACTCGGCGTGGTTATCAATTTTAGCGTGTATGGCGTCAGTATCTATCTAAGCAGTACATTGATGGAATACCCTGTTTTACCCGCGGCAATGGGTTCAATTACCGCAATGCTATTTAATTTTACGGCATCTAAACGCTACGCATTTACGGGATAGTGAACCTTACAGTTGGTGCGCACTAAGCCTTAACAAACCCATAAACCAGATAATAAAAAACCAGTTGTGTGTCGGTTTTTTATTATCTACTTGTTTTAAATCAAGCTGCAAGTTGCGGAATTAGGTGTTCTCCGATAATGCCTATGGCCTCCTCCGGATTGTCATGTATCTTTAGGGTTATCGCATCCAGACCAGCCGCAGAAAACGCTTTGAGATGTTTCACCACAGCCGGAATCGCATCAATTCCACCTGAAAACGTCAGGTTATCAACTAAAGCCTGAATAACCTCTTCCGGAATACCCTCTATCTCAGAACTGCGACGATAAAATGCCTGCAGGAAAGCATCGAAGTTTGCCTCGACGAACTCCGCCTGCTCCGCACCAAGAAACGGCTCTGTGTACCACTTCTGCAATACTCCCCGCCAAACCAGCTCGCGACGTGCTTCAGCCATTGATGCCACTGCCGACCCTTTAATATGCCAAGCAAAGAAATTTGATACGCGGAATGAACCTGCCGAACGTTTGAGCCCTCGCTTCGCTAAGCCCTGATCAATATTCCCCAACACCTCTGGCATTTTACCCAACGCCACATCACTCATCATCACGCCATCAGCCACTTCGCCGGCGACCCTCAACATCATCGGGCCATTCGCACCCACCAGAATATGCGGGGCAACCGCATGCGTCCAATCGGGGAAATAGTTCATCGCGGAGTAGACTTCGCCCTCATAGTTCACCGGTTTATCGCCTGATGCCGCACGCAGGATTTCGACACACTCGCGGACTGCGCGAACCCGGCGGTCGGGTTTAAGGCCGGTCGCACGCATAATGGACTGCCCCATGCCACCGACCACCAGAGATGCGCGACCATCGCTCATATCGTTCAATGTCTGCAGCATGTCAGATAAGCGCACTGGGTGAATTTCAAACGGACTCAGCGGCACTACACCAACGCGGATCAACGAAGAGTTGACGGCCAAAGCCGATAGACACTGAAAGGCATCACGTCGCGCCGGAAATGCCGACGCATACACAGTATCTATGCCATAGCCCTCGGCCAACAGGCCCAGTTCATTGACCTGTTTGGGTGGTAACCCGGCCTCCAGGAAAATCTGTACTTTCATATTCATAACCTTGTTCTAAACACAAAGTGCGGAGCGGATAAACCGCCGAACCCGTTGACTTACCCAACACGGTAATTTGGATTAACCCCGCTATTCACCGATAACAATGATGCTCTCTGAGGGGGAAAAACTAATCCGTGGAGAGTACCAGAATGCGCTGCTATCAAATGCTTATAGACAACCCGAGGCTCACCCTGACGTATGAACTGACAACCATAGATCAACAGTTAGAGGCTTCCGCGCCGAACAACACAAGGTGATTTACGACATCATGAGGGCCAAAGACAACATGTACGCGAAAAACCTTTGCCTGAAAATGCTTCCAGTCGACTGAGCCGATCATAAGGCACAGCTTAAATATCAGGCTAAGCCAATGGTGGGGCGGACGAAGTTACTTCTAGCCGTCCCTCTGTGATACTTTTATGCTACGAGGGTTTGTTTAACTTATTAAGCGCTGTTTTTAAAACCCATAGCAACGCATTGGGAGACTTAAAGTTATGAATACTGCACATCTTGTTCGGAGCATAAGCTTAACAGCCGTAGCTACCGCCTTTATGATGGTTGGTGGTCTTGCTACAGCAGACGACGATGCCCCATCAGGCACGGTAACCATCAAAGAACATGAAGCAGGCCTGATTTTTGGCGGCGACTGGGGTCATGGCACCCTCAACTTTGGTGAAGAGGTGCATATGTTTCACATGGGCGGCATCAAAGTAGGGGGGCTTGGCTTCACTGCATCAACGGTTACCGGCAATGTTTATAACCTTACCAATCTCGGAGATTTTAGCGGCGTCTACCTCAAGGCAGAAGCGGGCGCTACACTGGCCAAAGGCCTCGTAGGCACCTGGGTAAAAAACGCTAAAGGCGTGAGCATTCACCTGGTACAAACAACTAAAGGAGCCGCTCTCTCCATTGGTGTCGAAGGTCTGAAAATCACCCTAGAGCATTAGCAATGGTTTTGGTCTTTGTAACAAGGCCATTCTCGAGCTGATCGACCACACAGGTTTACAGAATTGTTTTCAGGCCAAGCTTTGAAACAGGAAAAAGACCCACAAAAAAGCCGGCTTAGTGCCGGCTTTTTTGTGGGTCTAATAGAGTGGGCTTACTCGACCGGCGTTACCTGAGCATCATCCGCAGTAGTCATCACAATGCCAGGCTCCATTTCACCCGTCGCCAATGCCTTCATATAAGTTGTCGTGGCGAGGTGGCAGTAGGTCTGACCGATAAACCTCTCAGGCATTACGTAAGCCCACAAACTGTCAAAATCGTTCTGCAGTCCGGGGCTGTTCAAATGAATAAGCCCATCATCACCGACAAAACTCAACTGGAAGTCGGCCAAATAACTACTGCCGGTGATAAATGCTTCATTTTGCTCGATAACAAAACCACGCAAGGTTGCCGCAGCATCCTCATTGCCTTCGGCCTCAAGCTCCATAGCCGCCTGCTCCTGAACCATCTCCGCCAGCACCGGACAGCCCAGCTGAGGGCCAGCGGCATCTTCGCCAAAGACCTTCTGAATATGATCAGCCGCCTTTACCTTGCATGAGACCATCACAGGAACAGCGCCTGAATAACTAATAATCTGATAAGTTTGAAGCGGTTCTGGCGCAGGCTTAGATTTTCGATACGCAGGCATGTCCTTAAAAATGTTGTTATCACTAACAACTATGGTGTTAGCAAGAACCTGCTGCGCTACCTGACAAAACGCCACTGATTCAGCATCCGGTAATGCCTCCGCCTGAACCATTACCGGCAAAACCAAAAATGCCGCAAAACCTGTACGCAATAATTTTTTCATAGATGCATCCCCACACCCTAAAGTACTAACAAGAAAACAAGCCCGTTGCGCGCTCGACAATAACACCAACTTCGCTTATTTGGAGAAACGCGGCACAAACGCGCTGGTCTTATCAATGTAAGCCTGATAAGCCGGACGCCGATTAGTAATCCCTTTTTCGGTTATACCTATGCCCGAGACTTTTAACAGGAAGAAGGTGAGCAGCGCAGGACCGAATACAGCCCACCAACCGCCAGCTGCTAACGCAAACAGGTAGAAGCCCCACCAGACGCAGAACTCACCAAAGTAATTGGGGTGGCGACTGAAGCGCCACAAGCCCTGATCCATCACACCACCTGCATTCTTGGGGCGTTGCTGAAAGGCGGCCATCTGTAAATCGGCAATGGTTTCGAACACCAAACCGAACACCACCAGCAGAAGTGCTAGATAATCCAGCCAGAAGATATTGCCAGCGCCGGTAGCGACTGCTAAAAGTGGAACAGACACAATCAAGGCCAGAACAGCCTGAAGCAAAAACACGGTTATGAGTGCACGCCAACGCCAACCGTCACCATTGCGCTCGCGCATCTCTGCGTAACGGCGATCCTCGGGTTTACCGTGATTTCTCCAGCCCACGAATGCGGCCAAGCGCAGGGCCCACAGGCCTGCCAGAACCAGAACCAGCGATACACGCAACCCACTTACATCTGTCTGAACGGCATAAACCACTCCGGGCAAAAAACAGGCGGGCCCCCAAAGCATGTCTACCACACTGACATCGCTTTTAATAAAGCTGACAACCCAACCGAGAAACATCAACAGCAAGATTGCGGAAAAACCCATCAGTGCAAGTTCAGTCACCAGCGACCCCTAAAAAGTAAATCAACACATATTAATTCGGTTTTACAAACAAGTAGTGCGCGACCATCCATTCAGTGCCATCGGAATAGCCGAAGAGTTCAGCCACCGCCATATAAAACATGCGCCAACGATTCACCCACAGCGATGCTTCATCAGCACCATACACCTGAACGAACAACTCACTAATCGCTGCCTCATTAGCATCCATTCTGGCCAACCACGCGTTCGATGTTTTCTCGTAATGGGTGCCGGATACGCGCCACTGAGACTCAATCTGCAAGTGCTGCTGAAAATACAACAACGTGCTTTCCGAAGGCATTAGACCTCCGGTAAAAAAGTAGCGACCCATCCAATCGTATTCGCCTTCCGTTGTAAACGGGTACATCAGCGTGCGATGCACAAAAATATGCACGAATAACTTTCCGCCGGGCTTTAACCAGTCGGCGATACGGTCCATTAACAGCTGATAGTTTTTCATGTGTTCGAACATTTCCACCGATACCACGCGGTCAAATAGGCCTTCGGCCTGAAACTCATTGGCGTCGGCTGTAATCACAGTGACATTCGTGAGGCCTCGCTCGGCAGCCCGCGCCAAAATGAATTCGCGTTGCGATGCTGAGTTGGACACTGCCGTAATGTCACTTGCGGGATAGTACTCAGCCATCCATAAGGTTAGAGAGCCCCAGCCACAACCCAGTTCAAGAACGCGCTGCCCGTCAGTCAGTTCGGCACGCTCGCAGCTTAGCGCAAGCATCCTGGCTTCCGCCTGATCAAGATTACGAGTGGTTTCATCCCAATAGCAGCAACTGTATTTGAGATGTGCGCCCAAAGAACCCACAAAAAATGCGGCAGGTACCTCATAGTGCTGCTCATTGGCCTTATCGGTAGCTTCGGCAATCGGGCTGTTGCGCAGTGTGTCGAGCACGAATGCAAAATTTTCCGACTCCTGCTCCGATCGGTCGGCGGACTCTTTTGTCAGTCTCGCTGCCATTAAACGGCGCATCCCTAAACGGGCGAGCGCATCAGGGACCAATCCCCGTTCACACAGGTCAATAACGTCCATCAACTTCCCTTAAATTTGTTAGGTCTTTATACAAAATAAAGTATAAATTCAAACTACGGAGCATCGCCCGGTATTAACGCTGCATCACCGCCAAGCTTCCGGTGCACGTACTTAATAATCGGACCGAGGTACGGAAGATGCTCATAAATACCGGTTGCCGCATCCCAAAAATCACGGTGAATGATCACCCGCCCTTCACGATCGAAACGGAACTGCGTGGTGCCATAGCTAAGCACCGGCTCACCATCGCTCAATGCTTTAGCCTCAACCCGCATTTGCCAACGAATGTAGTAATCGGTTTTGCTGCGGGCAACATCCAGAAAAACAACATCAAGAACATCAGCCTGTGATGCAGCGTGCGCAAAATAGTCAGTAATCAGCTCAACCCCTGAGATGCCGACAACGTTGTCATTAAGATACGCATCCGGTGCGTAGACAATGGCCGCATTAGCCCGCACCGATGCCACTGTCATGTCGCTGAAAAAATCCTGCAATCGCTCCAGCACCTGCGACTCAGTAACACTATCTGCTGTAAACATATGGGCAGCTGTTTCGGTCTGATGCAGCGCCTCTTCATAGCTCGCATTTAGCGGGCGGAGGACTCCGGACTCACCATCGGGATTTCCGCGATCACAGGCCGCAAGCAGAATTACGCCCATCAGTAACAGCGTGCGGAAGTAAAATTGCGGTAAAAGCTTCACTGTTCTTCATATCCCATTGCTTCATAGTAAATATATTGTATAAGTTAATGCAATAGCAGCTGAGCAGGAACAACCCTCAAGTGGTTGCAAATGCTAACGATAACAAAAAAACCCGCATTGACTTGCTCATTTAACATCGATGTGTATAATTTTTGTATAGGTAATTGGATCGCACCCAACGCACAGGCTGACAAACCCTATGCACTACCCCATTCGCACAGTTTCAACCATGACCGGCATTAAGCCCGTCACCTTGCGTGCGTGGGAGACCCGCTACGGACTGCTGCATCCATTGCGCACTGAATCTGGCCACCGACTCTATAGCGACAGAGATATTGAAACTATACAGCGTGCGCTCGCGCTGCGGGCACGCGGTATTCCAATAAGACAGGTTCCTGCGATATTAAAGCAAGAGACCACCACAATAGAGATAGGAACAAACTGGCAACAGAGTCAGGATGGCATGCTGGCTGCGATCAATGAGTTCAATGAGGCTGAGATCGATCGTCTCTATCAGCGCGCAATGGGCCTGCACCCGATAACTACAGTTATCGGAAATCTAATTGAACCTGTGCTCAGAACGCTCGGGGACAGATGGTCCTCAGCTCAGGCCGGAATTGCCGAAGAGCACTTTTTCAGGGTGTACGTTAGTCATAAATTGGAGGCCCGCTTTCAGCAACAGTTCGGCCGAGCAACCGGACCTCTAATTGTTACCGCCTGCCTTCCCCGCGAATCACATGAACTGGGTTTATCACTATTTTGCCTTGCTGCACATGAAGCCAATTACCGGGTTGTTAATCTGGGTGCAGATACTCCGTTGCAACAAATTGAGGTGGTCTGTCGGCGGACAAATCCCGCCGCTATTGTACTCGCCGGACTAAAATCACCGGGCAATGAAACGCCTGTCTCTTATACACATCTGACGCTGCCGACGATCTACTCTGTGTAG
>CAJXQV010000006.1 GCA_913058165.1 uncultured Chromatiales bacterium
TAGATCGTCGGCAGCGTCAGATGTGTATAAGAGACAGGAGGATGCTATCACAAGGTCACAGTAATGCTCTGCGCTTTTTCGGTGAGGGTCATACAGATATAGGTCGCGTGCTATTCTGGGCCACGTTTTTTGTTTCGGACCTTAAGTTATGACAGACAAGTTTGATTTTCTCGTGATCGGTGGCGGTAGCGGCGGACTTGCAGCAGCGCAGCGCGCGGCCGAGTACGGTGCCCGTGTGGCCGTTGTTGAAGGCGGACGCTTGGGTGGCACCTGCGTTAACGTGGGCTGCGTGCCAAAAAAGGTCATGTGGACCGCCGCTTCAATCGCCCATCAGCTTAACTACGCTGCCGATTACGGGTTTAACATTGAGTTTAAGGGCCATGACTGGGCCGGGTTTAAAGCTCGTCGTGATGCCTACATTAAGCGCCTAAACGGCATTTACGCGCGCAACCTCCACAACAAAGAGGTTGAGCATATTGAGGGCTGGGCGGTGTTCACTGCAGCCAATGAGATTACTGTTGGCGACCGGAAGGTCCAGGGCGAGCGTATTTTGATAGCCACTGGCGGGCGCCCATGGAGGCCGGCAATACCCGGTGCAGAGCTCGGCATCGATTCAGACGGGTTCTTTGAGCTGGCAGAGCGCCCCCGCAAAGTCGCTATTATTGGCAGTGGCTATATTGCGGTGGAGCTGGCCGGTGTGTTGCGCGGGCTGGGCTCGGAAACCCACCTGTTCGCGCGTAAAGACAGCCTGCTGCGCACCTTTGATGAAATGCTACAGAAGGCTGTTATCCAGGCCCTTCAGACGAGCGGCGTAGACCTGCACTTTAATGCTGACCCGCAGTCACTGGAGAAAACCGCCAATGGTTTGTGCGTGAATATTGTGGATGCTGATCAGGATTTTGATGGTTTTGATTCCGTTATCTGGGCCACCGGCAGGGTATCGAACATTGACGAACTGCAACTGAATAAAGCGGGTGTGGCAATCGATAATAAACAGTTTATTACTGTCGATAAGTATCAGCGCACTAATGTGAAGAATATATACGCCGTTGGCGACGTGACTGGCAAAGCCCAGTTAACACCGGTAGCGATTGCGGCTGGCAGGCGGTTGTCAGACAGGGTGTTCAATGGCATGAAGGATCGTCATCTTGAGTACCACACGATTCCGACAGTGGTTTTTACCCACCCGCCAACCGGCACCGTCGGCCTCACTGAGGCCGAAGCAAGGAAGGAGTACGGTGATGCGGTAAAGGTTTATCGCTCACGATTTACACCGATGTTCTACGGCTTGTCAGAACAAAAGGGCTTTGCCGAAATGAAACTGGTCGTTACCGGTAAGCAGGAGAAAGTCGTGGGGTGTCACCTGTTCGGCGACGGTGCAGATGAAATGCTCCAGGGCTTCGCTGTGGCAATTCGTATGGGCGCCACTAAGAAGGAGTTTGATGACACCATTGCTATTCATCCAACCGGCGCGGAAGAGCTGGTAACGATGCGCTAGCTTGGCAGCTATTCCGGGGCTTGGTTTTGCCGTAAGGCTGCGATGACGCTTTGGGTGTCTGGCTTGACGCCACGCCATAACTCGAATGCGGCCGCGGCCTGTTCTACCAGCATGCCGAACCCATCGTAGCTGTTTTTACAGCCGAGGCTTTTGGCTTTAGTGATAAATGGCGTATCGACGTTGCTGTATGAAAGGTCATAGCAAAAGCTGTCGGTGCCGATAACCCCATCCGGGAACTGTGGCAGTGAGCCTTTTAGCCCTGCAGAGGTTGCATGAATAATTACGTCGTAGGCTTTACTGGCTAGGTCGGCGTAACCGCAGCCGGATAGATTGCCTTCGGTATTGAACTCTTCGGCAAGTTTAATGGCCTTTCCTGCATTGCGATTACTGATCATGATGCGTTGTGGTTTCACCGTTTGCAGCATGGGAACAATGCCGCGGGTTGCGCCGCCCGCGCCCAGAATGAGAATACGCGCATCTTTAAGCTCTGCGCTCAGGTTCTGCATCATGTCGGTGAGCAGTCCGATCCCATCAGTGTTATCGCCGAGCAGCCCGCCTGACCTAAGCCTAATAACAGTGTTAACCGCTCCTGCCAGCTTGGCGCGTGCAGTGAGTTGATCGACTAATGGCAGCACATGTTGCTTATGCGGCACCGTAACGTTCATGCCCGCGCCACCGTGGCTAAAGAACTCTATGAAACGTGATGCCAGGTCTTCCGGTGCTATATCGGTGGCGTCATAAGTGATGTTCTGGCCGGTTTGCGCAGCAAACAACCCGTGGATTTTGGGCGACTGGCTGTGGGCTATCGGGTGTCCGATGACGGTGTAGCGGTCCGAGCCTGGCATCGTGCCTCCTGAGAATGTCTCGCTGCAAGTTTCTTACTGCAAACTACGGTTATGCCGGCGGTATTATTGCGCGGCAAACGCTGTAATTGCAGAGACACCATAAGCCAAACAAGCTATTAATAGAATACTGTTACCAGAACTGATATGGGTCGGCGATACTGACAACAAGCACTTGATGCAACTATAAGAGCCTGCCGGCGTGATGACCACTTAATGCGAATGAACTTATGAGCAAGGTAAAGCAGCGATGCCCCTGGAGCGAAGGGGTCAGTGACGTCTATCTGGAATACCACGATACAGAATGGGGCGTGCCCGCGTATGACGATGAAACTCAGTTTGAATTTTTAATACTGGAAGGTGCTCAAGCGGGACTGAGCTGGTCAACAATCCTGCATCGGCGTGAGGGTTATCGCAAAGCATTTGCCGAGTTTGATGTTGTGAAGGTCGCACGGTTTTCGGAGAATAAAATTCTGCGCTTGCAGCAGGATGCTGGGATTGTTCGTAACAAGCTAAAAATACGTTCTGCAGTAGGTAATGCTCAGCTGTTTATCGGGGTCCAGGAAGAGTTCGGTTCATTCGCCGATTACATCTGGGGGTTTGTCGAATACAAGCCGGTGCAGAATCGATGGCCTAGCCAGAAGCAGACCCCTGCAACAACGCCGGTATCGGATGCGTTAAGCAAAGACATGAAGCGCCGCGGATTTAAATTTGTGGGCAGTTTGATCATGTACGCCCATATGCAGGCTACCGGGTTAGTGAATGACCATGTTGAGGGGTGTTTCCGCCATAAGCCCTGCAAGGCGCTTGGCCAACAAAAGGTTATTGGTAAGGGCGGGTGATATGCACCAATAAAAACACCTTTTTTGGGGTTTTTAAGCTGCCGGCACAGTTACCGCACCCTAATCAGGCGCTGCGGATCACCCTGCCGCTCTCTGCCAGACGGATTTCAGATGCGCCGCGACCGGCATAGGTTTGTCCGGCAACCACGTTATCAACTTTGTTTTTGAGCAAATAACGCGCACGAAGGGTGGTTTTTACCGCGGGTCTGCCGGAGCGATTGGCGCTGGTGGAAACCAATGCAGAATTACTGTTCAGGCACAGAAGCTGCACCACCGGGTGGTGGCAAATACGCACAGCAACGGTATCGCGTCCACCGGTAATCCAATCCGGAGCTGTTTCACTGCGGGTCACAATCCAGGAGGTTGGCAGCTTGGTGGTCGACTTCAAGCGCAGGAGTTCGTCGGCGGAAGGGTCAATCCACGGCAGCAGTTGCTCAATGTTGGCCCCAATCAGTATTAAGCCCTGCTGCATCGGCCGCCGTTTGAAATGCAGAATACGCGCAACCGCGTATTCTGCGAGGGGCAGGCAACCCAGGCCGAAGACGCCTTCGGTGGGATAGCAAATCACACCACCTTTAAGCAGCTGTTGGGTGCTGCGATAAATGTCGGGCCTGGTCAGCATGGTATCGGCGCTGTGCCTCTTGTGAAACCAGTGAATTAGCTATCAGTTGCTGCGGCCTTACGAGCTGCCTTTTTCTTGGTGGCTTTCTTTGTTGTTTTTTTCTTAGCAGCCTTTTTCTTAACCTTTTTCTTGGTGGCTTTTTTCTTCGCAGTTTTTTTCTTCGGTTTAAATGCGGCCTTTTCAACAAGCGCTATACATTCTGCCTCTGTCATGCTGGTTGGCTCGCGGTCTTTCGGAACCTTAACGTTCTTTTTATCGAGGCTTGAAATATACGGACCAAATCTGCCATTGAGCACTTGAATTTCGTGGTCCGGGAAGTCTTGAATAATGCGGCTGGCTTCGAATTCCTTCTTATCAACAATAAAGCGCAGCGCCGTTTCTAAATCGATGGTGTAAGGGTCTTCATCTTTCGTCGAAACGAATTTCTGATCGTATTTTACATAGGGACCAAAACGACCAACACTCGCTGTAACCGTTTCGCCTTCTGGGGTTTCGCCTAAGGTGCGCGGCAGAACGAAGAGGTGCATCGCCTCATCGAAGGTGATGGTCTTGATTTTCTGGCCAGGGCGTAGACCGGCAAACTTTGGTTTTTCTTCGTCGTCTTTCGTGCCTATCTGAGCAAAGGCACCGTATTGTCCGAGTCGAACACTCACCGGCTTGCCCGATTCCGGGTCAGTGCCCAGGTCGCGCGACTGAGCGACTTCTTCGCGAGTGAGGTTTTCTTTTTCGTCCACAAGTTTTTTGAACGGTGCCCAGAAGTTGTCAAGTACAGCCAGATAATTATTCTCATCGCGTGCGATCTCATCGAGGAAATCTTCAAATTCTGCGGTGAAACCGTAATCGACATACTGGCTGAAATGCTTAATCAAAAAGTCGCCAACAATCATGCCGCGATCAGTAGCCATGAACCGCTTGCCATCCATCTCGGCATATTCACGGGTAATCAGCGTTGAAATAATGTTGGCGTAAGTTGACGGACGACCAATGCCGTATTCTTCGAGGGTCTTTACGAGGCTGGCTTCAGAATACCGCGGTGGTGGCTCGGTAAAATGCTGATTCGCTTGAATCTCGTTAAGTGTGACGAGTTCATCGATCTCCACAGAAGGCAACGATTTGTCAGCCTCATCGTCTTTCACATCATCTGTGCCTTCCTGATACACGGCGATAAAGCCCGGCTCAACAAGTACCGAGCCATTGGCGCGTATTACGGCAGTGCTTTCATCGTTTGCCGGCACCATATTGATAGCAACGGTATCGAATACGGCAGCCACCATCTGGCAAGCCACGGTGCGCTTCCAGATCAGGCTGTAGAGCTTAAATTGGTCATCATTAAGGAAGTTCTTAACCTGCTCCGGCGTGCGCATGATGCTTGTCGGACGGACGCCTTCATGAGCTTCCTGAGCGTTCTTCGATTTAGACTTATACACATTGGGCTCTGCCGGCAGGTTCTTGTTGCCATAGCGTTCTGCAATAAGCTCACGAATCTCGACAACAGCTTCTCCAGACAGCGAGACCGAGTCGGTACGCATATAGGTAATGAGGCCAACAGGCCCTTCGCCCGTATCCATGCCTTCGTACAATTTCTGTGCCGTCATCATGGTGCGCCGCGCATTGAAACCCAGTTTTCTCGAGGCGTCCTGTTGCAGAGTCGAAGTAGAGAACGGCGGTGCTGGGTTACGGCGACGCTGTTTCTTATTAACGGCTTTAACTCTTAGCTTGCCATCAGCAGCGGCAACGACGGTGTCGCGAACGCTGAATGCCGCGGTTTCGTTTTCAAAACTGAACTGCTCTACTTTGTTGCCTTTGTATTCAACTAATCGTGAGCCGAAACCGATGCTGCTGGCCTCGAGTGTAGCTTCAATGCTCCAGTATTCACGAGGATTGAACGCTTCAATTTCTTTCTCGCGTTCAACAATCATTCTAAGTGCGGGGCTTTGGACACGGCCCGCAGACAGTCCCGGCGTGATCTTTTTCCACAACAGTGGTGAGAGATTAAAGCCAACCAGATAGTCTAATATTCGTCTGGCGAGATACCCGTCTACCAAGGGTTGCATGACGTTGCGCGGATTGCTGAGAGCCTTCTGAATGGCCGATTTAGTGATCTCATTAAAGACAATGCGATGCACTTTCTTGCCTTCAAGCAGCTTGCGCTCTTTCAGTATCTCCTCTAAATGCCACGAGATAGCTTCGCCTTCGCGATCTTGATCAGTCGCGAGGTATAGGGTGTCAGCCTTCTTTAGTGCCTTGATGATTTTGGCAACATGCTTCTCGTTGCGCTCGATCAACTCGAACTTCATTTTATAGCCATTCTCAGTATCAACCGCGCCATCCTTACGGATGAGGTCACGCACATGACCATAAGATGCGAGAACTTTGTAATCCTTACCGAGGTATTTCTCGATGGTTTTGCATTTTGCCGGTGATTCTACAATGACGAGATTGTTGCTCATTATGCTTGTGCCCTGGCCTGTTTGATGGCTAAGATTTGCTGACGCTATAAATGCGAAACCGCGACAATGTCGCGGTTCAGGTTATACCAAAAGTGATTCTGCCTTTCTATATTAGTGCACGGTACCTTCGTGTTCGTCAAATACCAGGTCTTCCATTCTTGCGAATGCGGCTTCTTCACCTGGCTGACTGAACAGCACCATAAGCACCACCCACTTGACATGTTCTACATCAATTTCTGCTGAATCAAGAGCCATGACGCGATCGATGATGAGCTCGCGTTGCATGGCTGACAGGATGCCAACCTGTTCCAGATAAATAATGTACCCGCGACATTCGGTATCCAGTCGGGTCATTTCAAAGCGGCTGAACAAACGTGAAGAGCGGTTCAGAGGCTGATTGGCGAACGGGCGACCATTGCCTTCGGTCAGCTGCTCCAGCCAATCGAGTGCGCGATCGACCTGCATTTCAGCAAAACCAGCCGTTAGCAGTTCTTCACGCAATATAGCGTGGTCGGGTTCCTGCTCTTCTGCAGAGAAGTTCTCGAACATATACATGAGGACATCAAGTACTGTTTCACCCATTAAAACTAACCCTTTATTGCTGCGATGTGCCTTTCCGCTGGTAGCGCCCGCCCGAAGTCGATTCGACTTGATCTTCCAGCTCCAGTATCAAGAGCATGGATGAAACCTCACCTGTCGTCAATCCACAGCGCCGAACCAGTACGTCAACGTTGACCGGATCCCAGCCCATTGCCGCCAGCAGTTTTTCATAACCTGCGGTTATTGCGCTATCTGCGGGCTTATTCGGCCCATTCTCTGGATCTGCACGGGCTGACTGCGTTTCCCGTAAGCAAGCAATGGCCTGCGGCGCGAGCTCTTCAATGATGTCGGCAGCGGCTTCGACCAGCTTGGCGCCTTGTTTGATCAGCCGGTGACAGCCTTTGCTCTGGGGGCTGTGGATGGAACCTGGAATGGCGAACACATCTCTTCCTTGCTCTGCAGCATAGCGTGCTGTGATGAGTGCGCCGCTGTGGATGCCAGCCTCGACCACCAGCGTGCCCAGCGACAAGCCGCTAATGACCCGATTGCGGCGCGGAAAGTGATCTTTGTGCGGTTCGACGCCCGGCGGGAACTCGCTGACTAATGCGCCACACTGTTCTATGTCAGCTGCAAGCGCGGCATTTTTTGCCGGATAGACCCTGTCGAGGCCGGTGCCGCAAACAGCGACAGTCGGCTTGCTCTGTTCTACGCAGGCACGATGCGCAGCGCTATCAATGCCTAATGCCAATCCACTGGTCACTATAAAACCGGTATTGCTGAGATGCCGGGCAAATAGCGAGGCGGTTTCGACGCCATTGGCTGTAGCGCTGCGGCTGCCAACAATGGCAATTTGCGGCAGGCTGAGCAATACCGGGTCACCCGCCACAAAGAGCACGAAAGGGCTCTGGGCGGAATCTTTGAGCAGTGGCGGATAGTCGGCGTGACCCCAGTAGATAAGATGATGCGCATCTTGGGCTAACCAGCGCTCTGCGGTTGCCAGCTGACTGGCATCCGGGTCAATGATAGCGTTTGCAGTGGCGGCGCTTAAGCCCCCCTTCATCAGTGCCGAGGCGGATTGATTGCAGATTTCAGTAACGCTGCCGAAGCCAGCCAGCAGTCTGGTGAGACTTGCCGGACCTAATCCGGGCGCGAGAGCAAGGTGTAACCACTCCGCCGCGTGCTTGCTTTTACTCATAGATACGTCTCTGCCATTTCGCGACTAAAACTTAGCATGCAACAGTGGCTTTGTTAGCAACACTCCCGCAAAGAAAACGCCCGAACCAGAGGCCGGGCGTTTGCGTAATGCTTTAAGAGAAAGCCGTTTACGGATTGCGCAGCAGGTCGTCTACCCGGATTTCGCTGTAAGCTTCCATTACTAGTGCGTAGCTCGATTTCTCCATGGGCTTAAGCACCATTAGAATGCCGATGCGCTCATCCGGCAACATGAATTTGTTATTCATACCGCCGGAAACCTTGTTGTCATTGACTTCTACGCCGCGCTGCCAGATCGACAGTACATGCCCCGGCTCCATGCCATGCTCAAGTCCACGGTTGATGAGGACCATCTGATACTGCCCGATACGTGAGACACCGTCTTTCACAGAAATAATCTGACCTTCTGTCTCCGTTTCGGGAGACCGTGGGTAATAGTTCAGCGGCGGCACAGTTTCGATCTTCATGACCCGGTCGCCTTCTTTGGCTTCGCGGGTTGTATCGTTCAACATCATCTTGGCGGTTTCACCGTTGCTGGCAATAGTGCCAGAGCCGATATAAATGATTTCATAGCCCAGCAGATCATTGGTTTCCGGATCGATAACTTTATCGCCCTGTCGAATCACACGATACACATCGCCAACCTGTGGGTCTTCCAGACCACGGACATAAACTTCATCGCCAGCACCCGCAATCATGCCGTTCCGCAACGCTGCAATGTACGGCAGCTTTTGCATATCCTCTTTGCTGGCAACGCCGGCACGGCTCAAAAATGCCGAAATCCGATCAAACGGTATAGTCGTGATAGCGGCATCGGTATTGTTCACACGGACTCCGGGGAGAATTTTCTCGCCGTTGCCATCACGCTGAACAATGATCTGTGGCTTGCCATCGACCCATACCAGCACGAGCACATCGCCAGGGTAAATGAGGTGTGGGTTTTCGATCTGCGGATTCACGTCCCAGATTTCGGGCCACAGCCAAGGGTCACGGAGAAACATTGCCGAGATATCCCAGAGCGTGTCGCCTTTGACCACGGTGTAGCTATCCGGGTGGTCAGCGTTAAGCACGACCTCAATTGCGGTGCCGGATTGCGCTGCAGCCGAAA
The DNA here is from genome assembly GCA_913058165.1 of uncultured Chromatiales bacterium. Taxonomy (GTDB): domain Bacteria; phylum Pseudomonadota; class Gammaproteobacteria; order Steroidobacterales; genus JABIQA01. The sequence continues at coordinate 9,115 of CAJXQV010000006.1, forward strand.
CTTTAAAGGGGCTGGCAGCAACAACGCTGTTGCCTATAAGCAGCGTTGCAGCCAGCAGGCCAAAGCAGCTGAACGGCCATCTCGAAAACATTTTCATGGGCACATCATCCCTTAGCTCAATTCCATCATGCGCAGCACTTTGGCGCTGCTATAATTCTGCACATCCGGGCGCAGTTAAACTGTGACTCAGTCTATAACACCACATAATTCGGTTCTATCGGGACTGTGTGCTGATATATCATAATATTAGCGTCAAATCATAGCGTTAAGCAGTAAATGTTTTAGGAAATTCATGTCTTTACTGAAAATACTCGAGTACCCTCATCCGCGCCTGCGGATTAAGGCCGTACCCGTGGCTGCTGTGAACGACACGATCCGGCAGTTGGTGGATGATCTGTTTGAAACGATGTATGCCGCGCCGGGCATTGGTTTGGCGGCAACTCAGGTTGATGTTCATCAGCGCCTGCTGGTTCTGGACGTGTCTGATGATCAGAACGAGTCGATGTGTTTTATTAATCCTGAAATTATTGCGCGCGATGGTGCTGAGATAACTGAGGAAGGTTGCTTATCAGTGCCTGGGGTATACGAAGGCATCGAGCGTGCGCAGCATATCCGGGTTCGTGCCCTCGGTCGCGACGGCAATTCATTTGAAATGGACGCAGAGGGCCTGTTGGCCGTTTGTATTCAGCATGAAATAGACCACCTCGATGGGAAGTTATTTGTTGACTACCTTTCTGAGCTAAAACGGCAGCGCCTTAAAAAGAAAATTGTTAAGGCGCAAAAACAGACATCGGTCACCGCATAGAATTCGATGCAAACTGAACGCGGATCATTAAAACTAACACTGGCCCCGGCAGCAGCTGACGGCACCAGGAAAAACTGATGCGTATTATTTATGCGGGCTCACCCGAATTCGCAGTGCCTGCACTGCAGGCGCTAATCGACTCCGATCACGATGTGGTTGCGGTACTTACTCAACCCGACCGGCCTGCCGGGCGCGGGCGGAAACTCACCCCGCCTCCGGTTAAAGTGCTTGCCGCAGAGAGCCATCTGCCCGTGCTGCAGCCGCAGACCTTGCGGGATGAAGCCGTGCAGCAGCAGCTGCGCGACCTGCGTCCCGATTGCATGGTCGTGGTTGCTTATGGCCTCATCCTTCCGCAGGCAGTGCTCGACATACCCGTATACGGTTGCGTGAACCTGCATGCCTCCTTATTGCCGCGCCATCGTGGTGCGGCACCTGTGCAGGCTGCAATTCTCGAGGGTGATGCTATGACCGGTGTTTGCCTGATGCAGATGGAAGCAGGTTTGGACACCGGTCCAGTGTTGCTGACAGAAAACACGGATATAGGTTCTTACGAAACCACGGGCGAGCTCACGGCACGTCTGGCGGATATTGGTCAAGGCCTGCTGATGCGCGGCCTTCCGGCGTTGGCTGCTGGTGAACTGACGCCCCAGGTTCAGCCCGAACACGGCGCAAGCTATGCCGGCAAAATAGCCAAAGCTGAGGCGAACATCGACTGGGTATCAAGTGCAACCGAAATTGCTCAGCGGGTTAGGGCTTTTAATCCTTGGCCGGTGGCGCAGACTTTACTCAACGGCCAGCAGTTCCGGGTGTGGCGCGCAATTACCGATGATTGCCTCATCGATCAGGGCCATCCAGGCGAAGTTATTGAACTGAGTAGCACTGGTCTGGTCGTGCAGGCAGGCAGCGGCGTATTGATTCTTCAGGAAGTGCAGCTGCCGGGTAAGCCGCGGGTGGCCATTCAGGATATGCCCGGAGTCCGGGATCTGCCTGGCACGGTGTTGGGCGTATGAGCACTTCGGCCGGAAAAATTGGCGCTGCTAGCCGGGCCGCTGCCGCTGCCGCGGTCGATGCCGTTATTCACAACGGGCGCTCTCTTGAGCAGGTTATTCCCGAATGTCTGACAGAGGCCCTGAGCCCGCGTGATGTCACGTTAGTTAAGGCCCTTGTCTATGGCGCATTGCGTGGCCACTGCTTGCATCAATACTTAATTTCGAAGCTGTTAAGCAAGCCACTGAAGAAAAAAGATATTGTTCTGGAATCACTTTTGTCGGTCAGCCTATTTCAGTTGCTTGAGTCCGACCAGCCGGATTTTGCCGTGGTGTCTGCGACGGTTGATGCTGCTGCGGTGCTGGGCCGCCCGCATGCCCGCGGGTTGGTGAATGCGGTGCTGCGTAATTTTTTACGTCAGCGCGAAGTGTTGCTTAAAGCCGCAATGCAGGAGCCAGCCGCCCGTTATCGATTGCCCGTTTGGTTGTTAGATCGCCTGCGCAGCAGTTGGCCCGATACCTGGGAAGCTATTGCTGCTGCGAGCAACCTGCAGGCACCGATGTGGATCCGGGTGAATCAGCAGCGTACTTCGGTGTCCGACTATCAGCAGCAGCTGAAAACAGACATTAATTTGTCGGCGGAGTCTTCAGCTGTTTGTCCAGGCTCACTAAAGCTTGAGTCGGCTGTGCGTGTAGATGTGCTGCCAGGTTTTGAGTCGGGCCATAGCAGCGTTCAGGATATCGCCGCGCAATTGGCGGCAACTGTTCTCGCGCCAAAACCAGGTGAAAAAATACTCGACGCGTGTGCCGCACCAGGCGGCAAGACCGGGCATCTCGCCGAGCTGAGTGCTTATGGCGCTAACATTACTGCTCTGGATCACTCCGCTGAGCGAATGCAACGTGTTACCGAGAACCTTGAGCGGATTGGTGCAAACGCTACGCTGATTGTGGGCGATGCGGCAGCGCCTGAAGGCTGGTGGGATGGTGAGCTGTTTGATCGTGTCCTGCTGGATGCCCCTTGTTCGGCAACCGGGGTCATTCGTCGTCATCCGGACATTCCGTTACTTCGGCGCGATAGCGATATTTCAGCACTAACTGATTTGCAGGAACGCATGCTGGCAGCTTTATGGTTGGTCTTGAAGCCTGGCGGCCAATTGTTATACACCACCTGCTCGGTGCTGCCGGTTGAAAACCAAAGTGTGGTTGCGGCCTTTCTTCAAGGTCATCCGGAGGCCCGCGTGCTGCCCGTGGACTGTCTAGAACATGTTGCTGCGAAGCACATTGGCCCGGGGCATCAGTTGCTGCCCGGTAATCCGCTCGACAGTGATGGCTTCTACTACGCGCTACTGGAGAAGGCTGCAGAATGAGTGCCACCGGCGACTGCGGCAGCGACAATTATCCGTCTCAGTTGTTGTGAATATATTTCTGCAGCTCTGGCGGCAAAGCTGCACTAGCCTGGCTACCGGCTTCTTTGTACGGCTGTGCGTTGTAGGTGTTCCAGAACAGCGTGGTTCCGGTTTCTGAATCTTTGACTAATGCGGCCAGCGCTTTACCGGTGTAGGTTGTTTCAAGATGCACATCTTCTAAGCGGGCTATTAATTTCACGGCATCTGCGGCGCTTGCGGTTTCGTGCGCGTAGCCTGCACCGAACTCATCATCCCGGTGCATGACATTACTGCGCGGCTCTTTGAGCAGTGGTATTGCGTTATCCAGTGTGTGCAGCAATAGGTTTGTGTCGTTGAACAATCGGCAGTGAGCAGCTGGGCCGCTGATTGCAGGCGGTGTAACCTGAGTGGCAATAATTTGACTGCCGATACCGGCCAGTCGTAACCCGAGGCTGAGCCCTGTCACGCTGCCTGAGGTTCCACAGGCGAGATAGATTCGGTCGGGTTCGGGCATGTCGCCTGCCACAATCTGCTCTGCAAGCTCAAGTGCGGCATTAACGAAACCAATGGTGCCCAATGCCGATGAACCTCCGAAGGGAATGTCGTAAACCCTGCGCCCGTCTGTCTCCAGCTTCTGTGTAATCTCCGCGGCGGCTGCAAGTACCTCCGGATAATTTCCAGCATGAACAAGATGGGTGCCGAGTTGCAGGTGGTAACGCAACGTCTTGCCGACCTTGGGTGAGTCAGGTTGGTCGGTGATCACAACATGGCAACGCAGGCCATGTTGTTGTGCGTAGATTGAGGAGGCGAGGGCATGATTTGAACCTGCCGCGCCATAGGTAATTACATCGGTGCATCCCTGCTCCAGAGCATCAGCAAGCAAAAACTCCAGCTTACGAACCTTGTTACCGCCATAGAGTTCGCCGGTGAGTTCATCGTGCTTGATCCAGATGTCAGCATTTAGCTGTTCGCTGAACCGGGGCAATCGATTAAGCGGCGTTGGCAGTTCGGCGAGAGGAACTATGGGCAGGGTATCGGCAAGGCCCGGGTAGGCTCGGAAGATTGGCCTCACAGGGCCTCTCCATTACCGGCATCAAAGCGACCGTCCGGGTAAAGGCGGATTTTGGCGTCTGGAAAATCCAACCGGCTCAGCTCGCTAATCATTTTCCACGCCCGCTGCCGTGTGTCTGCCTGGGGACCGCCCGGGCGCACCTGGATATACGATTCCACCGAGCCGCCAATCAGTTTGCCGGTGCCATCCAATTCAACCCGTAACACCGGCGCATAGCCTTTAGTATCGCTAACGCTAATGCCGTAATAGGTAGCGAAGTTGCCCAGACTGTAGGCGATGGCTCTGTCCTGATAGATCTCGATAGCCCGTGGAATATGCGGGCCATGCCCGATAACGAGGTCTGCGCCGGCGTCAATCATGGCATGCGCAAACGCGACGACGTCTCCGCGTTTTTCACCGTAGGCATGCTCCATGCCGAAGCCAATGCGTTCGCCACCATCGGCGCCTTCGGCGCCGCCGTGAAAAGACACGATGACAATGTCATTGGCAGCGGCGAGTTCCGCAATCTGTGGCAGATATTTTTCGTAGTCTAGTAAGTCATGTGAACCTCGGGTGGGCGAAAATGCAATTAATGCGTAGCGTAAGTCCTGTCTCTTATACACATCTGACGCTGCCGACGATC
>CAJXQV010000007.1 GCA_913058165.1 uncultured Chromatiales bacterium
AGATTGCCTCTTGTCTCGTGGGCTCGGAGATGTGTATAAGAGACAGGGTGATGACTATTAAGCTACAAAAACTAGGAGAGATTTATGGCTAAGGGTAAAGATGCAAAAAAGGCAGATAAAAAGAAGCCTGAAAAGACCTTGAAAGAAAAGCGCAATGAGAAAAAGGAAAAAAAGGCCAGTAGGCTATAAGTGCAATTCAATGCGGGTACAAGCAGCTAGAAACCAATGACGGGTATCTTCGGTATTGCAGCAAGAGCTGATGTCGCCACCGGTAATGGAGGCCTGCCCTATCAGGTGCCGCAAAAGGTTGCACTTACCACTTCTTCGGGTAATGGCGGCTGTTGTAGGTCGCGATTTTCCGGGCTGCATTGATAAGGGTTTCTGAGTGCTTCCCCTAAACGCAGCAGCGGCTTCAGGTCATTGCTGTTTGTTGCTGCCAACAGCGCTGCTTCCACGCGGTGATTGCGAGCGATAAGTGCCGGGTTTGCCTCCCGCATAGTGTCTGCTGTGCCGGGGTTGTTATTACGCAGCGCACGCCAATCGCTCAGCCATTGTGTGGCATCGGCTTTATTGTTGAAAAGGTCCAGCAGAGACTTTTCTGACTCGCCACTCACATGCCGGGTGAGGGTGTCGAAAAACACCGTCATATCGATACTATGTTGGCCCAGAACGTTGAGCGTTCTGTCGGCAAATGGGTTTGCAGCATCCGGCTTGTTAACCAGGCCGAGTTTTTGTCGCAACCCTAAGTAAAATTCGGTTTGAAACGCTGGCATAAAGTTCTCGAGCTGCTGTTCGGCGATGCCAATGGCGGTATCGCTATCATCATCAAGCAGCGGCAGCAGTGTTTCGGCAAAGCGGCTGAGGTTCCACAAAGCGATGGCGGGCTGTTTTGCCCAGGCATAGCGACCCTGGCGATCGATTGAGCTGAAGACTTTGTCAGCATTAAACTGATCCATGAAAGCGCAGGGCCCGAAATCGATGGTCTCGCCAACCAGTGACATGTTATCGGTATTCATCACCCCGTGAATAAAGCCGCAGAGCATCCATTGCGAAATAAGGCTGGCTTGTCGATTGCCCGCGCTCAGTAGCAAATCAGCATAAGGCGAAGCGCTGTCACTGGCTTCCGGGTAGTTATGTTCCAGCAGATGATCCGCCAGCGCTTTGACTGCATCGCTACCCAAGTTGGCGGCGTGTTGAAAACTGCCCACTCTGATATGACTGCGTGCGGTGCGGACCAAAATGGCCCCTGGCTCCGGAGTTTCCCGGTAGACAGTATCGCCCGTAGTAATTACCCCGAGTGACCGCGTGGTTGGAATATTAAGCCCTGCCATAGCCTCACTAATGAGGTGTTCACGTAACACCGAGGACAGTGTGGCGCGGCCGTCGCCACCGCGGGAGTAAAGCGTGCGGCCGGAGCCTTTTAGTTGAACGTCAACGGCGCCTGCATTGGTTTGCAGCTGCCCGAGCATGTGCGCCCGGCCATCGCCGAGCAGCGGTACCTTATGACCAAACTGATGGCCGGCATAGGCCATGGCGATGGGCGGGTTTGCCGCATTCACTGAGTTGCCGGAAAGCACAGCAAGCCCGGCATTGCTTTTAAACCATTGGTGATCCTGCGCGTACTCATCAAGCAACAGGTTGTTGAGCAATTGCAAGGCGGGTGCAGATACCGGTTCGGGATTGCCGATGCTGAACATTGCCTCCGGCAGTTGCCGGTAGTGGTTGGTGTTGATCGGGTTCAAGACGTCGCCTTAGGGCATGAATTTCTTCTACCGTGTGCTGGCTACTTTTAGAATAATATCGTCGGCTTGCAGGTATTTCACAATCTGCGCAGCTTCTGCGTTCATAAACGGGTGATAATTCGGCCGACTCAAATCCCGAACAATGTTGGCTTTTGATTCTATAGCCCAGACTCTTTCTCGCGATTTTGGAATGAATAACTCAGTCATTAATGTCAGTTTCATTTTGCGTTCCAGATACTTGGGTTCCATATACTCCTGGACGCTAACCTCCCAAACATTGTAGTAACCGCCAGGGTAGTAAAAGTTTGAGTAGTAGCCGAGCGGATTCACTTTATAGCTGGTTTTTGGGTCTCTGGATTTGACTTTGATTTTTTCATCATCTGCGTTTAACAATTGAATCACCAATACTGCGTCGGCACCCGATTCGGCGATAACGGCGCTTATGGTCGTAGCGTTCAGTGGCATCGTAGTGGTCATTAACGATGTGGCCGCGACAGCGACCGTGCCGCTCTTGTTAATGTCCTGAACGAGTTTTCGTTCTCCGAGTTCACGCACTTGATATCTGTTAAACAGTCCGAGCACCAATAGCTTTTCGTATGGCACAACTGCCGATTTTTCGAGCGGCTGAATGACGCTGGTATGTGGTGTGTTTGCGCAGGCGCTCAGTCCAAAAATAACAATGGCGATAAACCCCGAAAGGCGTATTGATGGCAGAAAGTTCAAGTTAATCTCCAGATCATGACGATAGGTTGAGCTTATGATGCGGGATAAGTCATTGCATATAAAGCGCAGCCGCATTCAGCGACCGTAACTGTGGCTTCTGTGCGTTAAACTCAATCCGTATGACTCTCCTATCCGCGAACAGGCATCCCCGGTGACTAAGTCTTTAAAACACGCTGACGAATTTGTAACAGTCCGACTTGATAAGTGGCTTTGGGCTGCCCGGTTTTTTAAAACAAGACGTCTGGCTAAGCAAGCTATAGAGGGTGGCAAGGTGCATTGCGATGGCCAGCGCGTCAAGGTGGCGAAGACGGTAAGCGTGGGTGACCAGCTTTCAGTTCGTCAGGGCTTTGATGAAAAGCAAGTGGTGGTGTTGGCCTTGTCTGAGCAACGGCGTGGGGCGATGGATGCGGGGCTGCTCTATCAAGAAACCGAAGCCAGCCAAATGCAACGTGCCGAACGGGCGGCCGAACGTAAAGCAGGGATGGCGGGTTATATCGCCAGTGATCACCCGCCCAATAAGAAGGAACGCCGGCAAATTCATCGCTTCCGGCGGGCGGAATCCGGCGACGAATAGTTGGCGTGCTCCGGCAGATGTCTGGGCAGATATGTGACCGGCCAGATTCGCCTTCGAGGCAAGGTGGTGTATTCTGCTGTTAGCATAAGTGCAGGGTTTATTAGTAAATTGCTGCCCCGCACGCTTCTTACGTATTTTTGGGCAGGGTTCGTCTATGATTTTGCAACGCTCGGTATCCGCTTATCAGCAACTTGCGCAGCTAATTGCTGCATCGCTGGTAACGCTAGGACTGCTTGCAGGCTGCGAACCTTCAAGTGTGTCGCCACAGCGCGAGGGCGCGTCGGGTTCCGCCGACAGCTACAGCATTATTTCCGGAGCCACGCTGCGTCAGGCGGCTCCCGGGCTATTGGCCAATGATGCTGCTGGCGATACGGCAACTGTCCGCCTGGCTTCGCCGCCTTCTTACGGTCAGGTAACAATTGAACCCGATGGCGCATTTGTCTATGAGCCGAAGTGGCGCTTCAATGGCCGTGATTCTTTCAGCTATCAAATCATCAATGGTGATGTGATATCGGAGCATGTTTGGGTGCATATTACCCATCCGAATGTGGTCGTTGTTCTGGTGGATGACCTTGGCCTGGGTGACGTCAGCATCTATAACCCGCGCGAAGGCGTTGATACACCCAACATCGATGCACTGGCAAATGCCGGCGTGTATTTTGATCAGGCGCACTCTACCTCCGCTGTGTGTTCCCCCACCCGGTACTCGATGCTGACCGGCAATTATCCGCATCGGGGCCGTATTGCGGCGGGCATCTACGATTCCTATGAACCGGCCACTATGATTGTTCCGGGCCAAGAGACTCTTGGTGATCTGTTTAATGAAGTGGGCTATCAAACGGCCTTTATCGGCAAGCTTCACAACGGCGGTATGTTTCATAATCTCGCCGGTGATGATGTTTCACGGGAACACCGCGATATCGATTTTACTCGCCCGTTTGATCGGGGGCCTACACAATTCGGTTTTGATTACTCCTTCGTATTACCCGGTGGTTTAAGCGGCCCGCCTTACGCGTATTTTGAGAATGACCGTTTGGTCAGGTTTGATGCGGCATCGGCAAGTTATAAGGTGTTCGATAGCAGCACCGAGGCATTGGACCACTTTGTCTATGTGCCTAACACCTGGGCGGGCCCGCACAATAACAGTCGTCTGGGTTCCAGGGGTTGGGCGCTCGACAACTATGACAGCAGCAGTTCGAGCAGAGTGCTTACGCGCAAAGCGTTGCAGTTTTTTGAACAGGCTTCAGCGCGAAACAAACGGTCACTTACACCCGAGCCGTTCTTTTTATTCTTTGCACCACCGCAGTTGCATCGTCCGTATTCGCCACCGCAGTTTTTTAATATTACGAGCACCTCAGATGACCAGCCTGCCACCTCGGGTGAGGTTATTGCCGGGTCGACGTCATCGGACCGCGGCGATGTTATTCGTGAACTCGATCTTATGCTCGGTGCTTTGCTTGACGGGCTGGAGGCAAATGGTCAGCTGCGCAACACGCTAATTATCTTTACCAGTGATAATGGCCCTTTCCCCTGGCCGGATCTGGAGGATATGAATCATCAGGGTGTTGATCGGGGGGTGCCATTGCGTGGATATAAGGGCCAGATCCACGAAGGCGGTCATAGAGTTCCGTTAATTGCAGTCTGGGGCGATACCTTGCAGTCGCAGATAACCGCAGAGCCCGGCACCCGCAATAAGAATCTGGTTGGCTTGCATGATCTATCTGCTACGTTTTATCAGCTGTTAGGTTTGCAGCGTCCGGCGGGCCAGGCGAATGATAGTAAGAGCTTTTTGGCCGAACTTACCGGCGCTGAGGCAGCGCCGCGCGATCATCTGATTGTTCAGGGAGAACCAATTTCCGCCGGTGCGGCCAAGCGTATGAATCGTGCTTATTACAGCTATGCGGCCGATGGCAGTTTGTGGAAATTGATTGTGATTTCGAGCAGTACCGATCCGCTAGCGGGGATTTCCTGGACCGAGTTGTACAACCTCACTGCCGACCCTGGCGAAAGCAGTAATCTGATTTCCGAGGTTGCCGTAGGCGATCAGCTGCAAACGATGCAAGACGCCTACCTGCAGCTTATCGCTGCACCACAAACTATCCGGAGCTTTGAGCAGTAAGCCTTTGGTCTAAAGTAGCCTAGCTGCTGCGCCACCTATTCCGCCTAGTAATAAAATGGTATTTGGCACCATGGTGAGGCCGAAACCAATGCCGCGTTTTTTCGGGTTGGCGATGTACATTTTCAGATAAACAAATCGCCCTATAATAAAAACCACCCCCAGGCCTGCTGCCCAGTTAACGCTGATGTAGGTGCCGTACAGGTAGATGGCGGGCACAAAGATCACCAGTTGTTCCATGGTGTTGTAATGCACCCGGAAATACCGCTCAAATATGTCATTGCCGCTGATGGCGGGAGCCTCAACACCGGTTTTCATCCGTTGCACGCCAGCGAGCATTCCGAACGCAAAAAATTGCAGCAGGGCGCAGCCCATGACCACGTAAACCAGTTCCATATCGATGTCCTTAAGCTAGGGTGGCGGCATATTGGCGCATGGCGAGCGATTAGTCTAGCCGTGATTGTCGCGGCGTTGACGCTATAATGCGCATACTGGCAGCGAAGTCGCGCTAATGCATTCTGAGGTGTTGTTTGGACATTACGCATGACGTATTCCGCCATGTCATTCACTATGGCTTGCATTTAGTGTTGCCGTTTGGCATCGCGCGAGTGCTCTGGCCTCTGCATTGGCAGCGCGCAGGGCTGCTGATGGTGAGCACCATGCTCATCGACTTAGACCACCTGTTTGCGGACCCGATATTTGACCCCAATCGATGCAGTATTGGCTTTCACCCATTGCACAGTGGCTGGGCTGCAGCTGTCTATGTCGCGTTGCTGGCCATACCTTCATGGAAGTGGCAGGCGCTGGCTGCGGGTTGTTTGTGGCATCTCGCTGTAGATTCGCTCGACTGTGCACTGGGTGTATAAAGAGCCCACCGTGATTGTCAGAAACCGCATGAGTGAAGTGCAGATGGCTTGGGTCTATTTTCTTGCTGCAAGACAAGTTGAAATTGCCTGACTTTTTCATGTGAGCGCATCTCCGATGAATCAATGCCCGGTATTTTTTTTGCAATATACCTTTAACCCGGGTTTCAACTTATAATCGGAACTCCACATAACCAACATTCGTTGACGAACCCGGGACCGTGCATTATGGATAGGAATATCGCAGTTAGGCTGGCCCAGCAGGCTATTAAAACCAAGAACAAGCGTTTGGTTGATTCCGTTCTCGCAATTAAAGCGGAGCGCGATAAGTCGCCGGCGAAAGAGCAGTCGATCGACCAGCTGCCGATGGTTGCAGTGACCTGCTCTACAGGCTGGGAGTGCTATGCGGTTGTTGAAGAGCTCACCAAGACCCGTAAGTTCAGAGTTCGTGCATTGTTTCGGACGCCCGGCACCAGTGCTGCGGCTCGTCTTGAACGCCTATTGGAACTTACTGAAGCAACTCATCCCGGCTTGTTAACGCTGCATTCCGGGGTTGATATGTATTCGGAAGAAAAACTTACCGAAGCTTTTGCCGGTTGCTCCGGAGTCGTTCTTTACGTAACGGCTAATTCCAGCAAGGCCGGAAAAATTAATAACCATGGTAATGATCCGGTTGGTGGCAGACCGCTGGTAATGAAGCAAATTGTAGCAATGATTGGTGCAATGAAAGCTAATCCATCGGTTAAGCATGCTGTGACTCTGGTGTTCCCGCCGGATAAAGTTCGCGGCATTGTTCCTGACGCACCTGAAGCGCCCTGGTGGATTCAGCAGCGTTTGCGGGTTTCCGATTTTATGCGCGGTCAGGGTATTAACGTAACCACCATTCATCGGCCAGCTTACTACTTTGGTATGCATCGGGTTGATTACACCGCGCAGGAAGCATTCCGTGGCAATAGTCAGATGTCCAAAAATATGATTAAAGAGAACGCTATGCCCGGCATTATGGAGCCGGATTTTGTGGTGAATTGGGTTGATGTTCGTGACGTTGGTAAGTGGGTAGGCACGGTATTTGAGTATCCTGAAGTATTTTCTAATGAAGATTTTTCAATTGCGTCTACTGCATTGACCGGTAACCAGCGCGTTGAAATGGCCGAACGCATGAATCGTCATGGCACCAAGTTTGGGTACAAAAAATTCCCAAGATGGCTCATCCGTATGTTGAGCATTGTTACGAAGGAAGTGATCTACCCGCTGCGCTACACGCAGTGGTACAACGATAAGGGCAACGGTTACGACTTCGCCAGTGTCGAAGACCTGGCTGATCTTGAGCGTATCCATCCGGTATGGAGCTTTGAGAAGAAACTCGAAGACTGGGGCATTAACGATATCAAGCCGTCAAAGTAGAATAAACCTAAGGCTTTTAACATAATAAGAGCCGCGCTAAGGCCCGCTATGCCTCTCCTCTCGGTCATTTACCCGCTTGATTCGCAAGCTGTTATGCTTAATTCCGTAATGCGTTCTCATAGTGTGTAGGTATTGCCATGGCTATTTACTTGTCTCGATTTTTTTCTGGGTCCCGCCGTTGGGTGCAGTGTATTTTTACTGTGTCGGGTGTTTTGCTGGTGTGCACGGCACATGCCGCAGTGCCTATTCCCGAAACTCAGATATTGCCCACCAGTGCCGGCACCGGGCCTGAAGATCGCGATGTGCCCTTTCTTGCTTGGTATGAAGACCTTACTCCGCAGGGATACCTTGAAGAAGAAATTCTCATGTCGGGCACAGCAAATGAATATGATTACGCAGATGACCAGAATCAAAGCCCGGAGCCTTTGGCCACAGGCACTAGCGGCGCATACACCACCCGGGTGCTTATTCGACGCCCTGCCAACGCCGCAGATTTTAATGGCGTGGTTTATCTTGAAATACTAAACGCGACCGCTAGTTATGACGGCTCGCCATTTTGGGATTTGACGCATCGTTCGATGATTTCAGAAGGTGCGGCTTGGGTTGGCGTTACCTATTCCGATAGCACTGCTAATTTTATGCGTGATGGTTGGGGGGAAGACAGTTTTCCTGCGCCTCCCGGTGCTCAGCCAAGAAATCGTTCCCGGTATGCGTCACTTAATGTGCCAACTCGAAAATACACATGGGACATCCTGAACCACGCGGCGGCATTGCTGAAAGCAGATGCCAATGCAGCCAACCCCATGAATGGTTTTGGCGTGGATGTGATTATTGCCACAGGGTATTCGCAATCAGCGGCCTATGTGACGACCTTTGCCAACTCGTTTTTCCCCTCTTATTCGGCAGCCGCACCGTGTACAGCAGAGCTTGAGGCAACCGATAGTTGTGTGCCTATTGTTGATGGTTATATTAATGCGGCCGGAGGACCGGTTGCGCGGTTATTAAATGGCGAGGGCTCTTATCCGTTGGGTGACAGGCGGAATTGCGAGAATTCCCTTAACCGAGAAGTCTCTTGCCTAGAGTCTTTTGTGGAACCGGCTGCAAGTGACCCTTATGAGCACAAGTTGCCGAAAATTTTTCGATTCACAACTGAGTCGGATATTAAGGCTTCACGTGTTCGGCAAACCATGAGTGATCAGCCTTTATTGCGAACCTATGAGGCAGCTGGTACATCTCATGTTACTTACTGGATGAGTTTGCAAGGGCAGGTTATAGGTGAGTATCAGTTCGGCATACCAGCGCTGGGTTATGTCGACAGCCCCTGCACGCTGCCATTTAATCCCCTTCGAACATCTGTTCCATTATCAGCGATTCAACACCGTTTAGCTCGTTGGATTCAGTCGGATGAACCGCCTCCTGACAGCAGCTATATGCAGGTGGAGGGTGACTGGTATGGGCCTAGGGATAGCTACTTTAATGCACCGGTGAGCTGGGTACGCGATGATGGTGATAACGATTCCACGGACGGTGACGATGGTGTTGGCGATGGTAATGCACTTGGTGGAGTTCGTCCTGCAACAATTGGCGCACCCTTAGGAAAGTATTATGGTTTTGGCTTTTATCCCGAAGGGCCACTCGCATTAAATGGTATTTATTGCAATAGTATTTATGGCGGCTTTGAGGCTTATCCTCCTGAGGAGCTGCAAGAGCGTTATTTTAATAAGCTGACCTACCTGGCCCATTTCTGGTGGAGCATGTACACGTCATGGATAGACGGGTTTTTACTAATACCTGATGCCATGCTTATATATGGTGAGGCGAAAGCATATGATGGGTTGCCGGACTAGCGCTCATATATATGTATGTTAAAGCATCTCACCGCAGCGGAACTTGAGGCAGGTCTAAAGCATATTCTTGCGGCTCCAAAAGATACTGGGCGGGTAGAGCTTATCGTTAGGCGACCCGCGACCGGTCATCGCGAAGTGCTTGAAACAGCAACGCTTGATTCAGTGCAGGGGCTCGTTGGTGATAACTGGTTGCAACGAGGTTTTGTGTCGATCGGGGATGGTTCTGCACATCTTGATATGCAGCTAAACCTCATGAGCTCTCGGGTTATCGATTTGCTCGCTCAAACTAGAGACCGCTGGCCGCTGGCGGGAGACCAGTTCTATGTTGATATTGACTTGAGTGCTGCAAACCTATCAGCGGGTACTCGCTTGGCCATAGGCTCGGCGGTGATCGAAGTCACTGCGGAGCCGCATTTGGGTTGCAGGAAGTTTTCTAAGCGGTTTGGTCGTGATGCGATGAGGTTTGTTAATTCAATGGTTGGCAAAGCGCTTAATCTCCGTGGTATTAACGCACGTGTTATTGAACCGGGTGTTGTCAAAACCGGCGATGCTATTTTTAAGCTCTCATGAGTACAACTGAAAGTGCAGCCGTGATTGCCGTCAGGCGCTGGGTCGATCTTATGGTCGTCGGTTTAAATCTATGTCCGTTCGCGAGAACTGAAGTAGTGAATAAGCGGGTTCATTTTATTGAAACAGAAACACGATCTGAAGTGCAGCTGCTTGAAACTCTGGCCGCTGAGCTAACCCTGCTCGCAGAGACGCCAGCCATTGAAACAACCCTGTTGGTGCATCCGCAGGTGTTGAAAGATTTTGCCGACTACAATCAGTTTTTGGATGAGGTTGATGCCCTGCTGCAGGGTATGCAGCTGGATGGTGAATTGCAGGTGGCCAGTTTTCACCCTGACTATCAGTTTGCGGGCACCGAGCCGGATGATGCCGAGAATTTCACCAATCGTGCGCCTTTCCCTGTGCTGCATATTCTTCGTGAGGCAAGTATCGAGGATCGACTTGATTCGTATCCTGATGCAGCCGCAATTCCGGAAAGAAACATTAAGCTAATGAATAAAATGGGTCGCCAGCAGTTACAGGCCTTGCTCGCACGGTGCTGTTCTTAACCTGAAGTCTCTTTGCTGAATATGCTAGTTTGAGACTGTATTCTGTGGTCAGGCGATTCTTATGCAACGAAGTTTCAGTGATTGGGGCGGCAATATCCTGGCTTTAGTTGGCCTGCTTGCGGTTAACGGCCTGGAAACGGGAATGAATCTTGGCGGTCAGACCACAGGTGCAATTTCAGCAAAGTATCCGGCGTTATTTACACCCAGCGGTTTTACCTTCGCGATCTGGGGCCTAATTTATCTGGCCCTTGCAGCATTCATTTTTTATCAGGCTGCGCCAAGGCAGCTGGGTAACAAGCGCATTGCAGCGATCAGCCGTTATTTCAAACTCAGTTGCGTGGCGAACGCCTTATGGATCTTTGCCTGGCACTTCGAACTATTGGGCCTTTCTTTGTTCCTCATGGCTGTGCTGCTGGGCTCATTAATTGCGGTCTATCGCAAGCTGGGAAACGTGGACAAAACGGTTCCTCTTTCGGAGCAAATGTTGGTGCAGTGGCCCTTTAGTTTGTATCTGGGCTGGATCAGTGTGGCGAGTATCGCTAATTTCAGCGCCGTGCAGCTTAGTTTGGGCTTTGATGATGTATTGTTTAGTGCATTGCTCTGGACGCAAATAAAGCTGGCACTAGCCGGTGCGATTTCGGCAATAGTGCTTCTGCGCCGCGATGACCTGATTTATGTGTTGGTTGTGGCCTGGGCCGCGTTCGGCATTTCATTGAAGCAGGCTGCAACGCCCGAAGTTTCGGGAGCTGCTCTAATGCTAACCGTATTTATCTTGCTGTTGGCTGCTGCGGCCTTATTGCGAAAGCTTCGCCCCAACAGTTAGCGCCAAACTAATCGCTGTGAACAGCATAATTATCCTGCTGCGGGCATTGTCATCGCAGGTACAGACTCTGTTTTAGATTATATAGCGCCAGCCCCACCAGCAGATGTCATCCAGTTAATTATTGCCTGCCCGGAGTTCGCCGTTGGTCTGACCTTATGGTCATCGGCTTTAATCTATATTCTTTTGCCAGAGCCGCAGTCGTGAATAATCGGGTTCATTCAGTTGAAACGGCGCTGTTGCTGCATTTGCAGGTTCCGCTGGCAAGGTGTTTTCTTAATATGAAGGATCATCGCTGAATGTGTTAGTTTGAGATTTAATACTATATTCAGGGGTAAATTATGCAACGCAATTTCAGTGATTGGGGCGGCAATATTCTGATATTTATTGGCGTACTTGTGGTTAATGGCATGGCCAACGGTATTCCTCTTGGCGGTCAGACTACCGGTGAGATTTCGGCGAAGTATCCGGCCTTGTTTACACCCAGCGGGTTTACCTTCGCGATCTGGGGCTTAATTTATCTGGCCCTTACCGTATTCATTGTTTATCAGGCTTTGCCAGCGCAGCGCAGTAATGAGCGCATTGCAGCGATCAGCCGTTATTTCAAACTCAGTTGTCTGGCGAATGCCTCATGGATTTTTGTTTGGCACTTCGACCTGTTGGGCTTTTCGCTGCTGCTTATGCTTGTCATTCTGGGCTCATTAGTCGCGGTCTATCGCAGTTTGGGCATCGTGGACAAAACGGTTCCGCTTGCAGAACTAATGTTGGTGCAGTGGCCCTTTAGTTTGTACCTGGGCTGGATCAGTGTGGCGACTATCGCTAACCTTAGCGCCGTGCAGCTTGGCTGGGGCTTTGATGATGTGCTGGGCAGTGCAGTGTTCGGGACGCAAATCAAGCTGGCACTAGCCGGTGCTATTGCCGCCATAGTGCTTGTGCGTCGCGATGACCTGATTTATGCGTTGGTTGTGGCCTGGGCTGCGTTCGGCATTTCAGTGAAGCAGGCGGCAACGCCCGAAGTTTCCGGAGCGGCACTAATGTTAACCGTATTGATCTTGCTGTTGGCTGCTGCGACCTTATTGCGAAAGCTTCGCCCTAACCGCTAGTGGCACACTAACCCCTATGAACAGCATAAACACCCTAATTCAGCCATCTACTGGCAGCGGCACGATGCCCGCATTTTCCTGCAGCCCCGGACTCTATTTCTATGAACCATAAAGCCAAGTCAAAACGATCGAAAAAGTTCTATTTCTTCAGTACCCTCTTAGCCCTCATTCTTATTTGGGTGCTGCTGGTTGTTTTTGATCAGGGCCCGGTTGGCGTATTGCACGATTCCGACCCCGAGCTTGCGCTATCACGAGCAGCGGAAATGCCCGGTGTGGAATGTGTTGAGAAAGTAATTTCGGTGGCGTTGGTAGAAGGTGATAAGCCCACCTATTCATTGGTGGGGGAGCTGTGTGCGATTGGCGGGTTTGACAATAAAACTTTGCAGGTGCTCGTCTCCGGTGCCGGCTATGGGTCGGTGTATTGGGATTTTCCGTATCAGCCCGAAACATATTCCTATATGCGGGCTGCGCTTGCCGCCGGCGATGCGGTATTTAATTTCGATCGTCTGGGTATAGGGAAAAGCGATCACCCGTTCGGTATGAATCTCGATGTAGATACGCAGGCCTATGTGCTGGCACAGACAATAGACGCGCTTACGGCAGAACAAAATTACGATGCTGTGGTTACCCTAGGGCACTCCTTTGGTTCGGTTATTGCCTTGTCGCATGCACTAAGTCATCCGGAGCAGGTGGCCGGTATTGTCTTGACCGGGTACGCGCACAATGTGAACCCGGAGTTTGGCCCGGCTATGGGGCAGGGTATTGAAGTGGCCGCATTCGGCGGGCCGTTTGTTGGCGATATTTTTGACCCGACTTATCTCATTTCTAAACCCGGCACTCGTGGCAATGCATTTTACACCTCAGCCAATACTGACCCCGGCGTTCTGCGTACCGATGATCTTACCCGCCAGACAACCGCGGCTGGCGAATTAATCAGCATGAATAAATATTTTGCTGATCAGTCACTGGACCTAGAAGTGCCGGTGCTCATGATTGTGGGGGACGATGATTTTCTGGTGTGTGGCGGCGAACTCGACTGCAGCGATCACGCCGCTATTATCGCCAACGAAACGGCCTATTACTCACCCGCAGCCTGCTTGGAGATTGTTGTTCTTGATGATACGAATCACAATGCCAACCTGCATAAGAATGCACCGCAGACCTTTGCATTGATGCTGGATTGGGTAGCCCGGTATGTTGGCTCAGCGGGGCGAGCGGCATCTGAGCCCTGTTCCGTTTCTTGATGGCTTGGTTAAGTTGCAGCGCTATCGGAACCTTTTCGTCATCTTAAGGTTTCTAGCATTACCTTAAAAACTAGCGCTTGAGTCGGATAATTGTTGAGCCATTAGCATTTTCAAGCAACAGCAGAATATTGCCATTGGGCTCTACAGCGACATCACGGAAACGTGCGAGG
>CAJXQV010000008.1 GCA_913058165.1 uncultured Chromatiales bacterium
ACGAGATTGCCTCTTGTCTCGTGGGCTCGGAGATGTGTATAAGAGACAGTGTTCAACCTGCTCATAGCCGGGTCCGAAGTTCACCTGACGCAGGCGCTCCGGGGTAATGCTGAGTCCGGCTGCCGCAATGTGTGCTTTGCCATTAATGACTTCGGGAAGAACATCGACAAAACGTTCGGCTTCATAGATTTTAAGCTCGACACCAATGAAGGTTGCGAAGCCGCGGATTAAATCGTATTCGGGTCCTTCGGGACCATGCGCACCAACGTAATAACTAGTGGGTGAATTACGTGTCACCACACGCAGTTCACCCTGCTGTAGAACTTCTTCCAGCAGGGTCGGCGGGCGCGAACAGGTGCCCAGCAGTATGACTATCAAAACGAAAAGTTTACGCATAAATATAAGCTGGCGGCACGTCGTTGGCACCTGTGAACTCAGCCGTTAATTTACCACGGCGGGCGACTATTTTCCCCCTGCAAATGCTCGGGTCTATCTGCCAGATGCACAGAATATTTTCTTTTCTATACAGGAGCTTATGCCGAGTACTGAAGGCAGGTAATGCCTAAGGTCTGATGCTGCTCGTCCAGGCCCAAGCCGTTGTATTCAAAACAAACAAGGGCCATGAGGCCCCTGTTTTTATTGTTAAATGGCTCGACTTATTCGTTCGACGTTTAGCCGAGAAACAGAGGTGAAATCAGCGCATCTTTAGTGACCATGCACCAAATAATGTAAACGGTCAGAAACGTTGACCCGATTCCGCGAATTGCGGCCTGTTTTACATCACGTTTCGGATCCGCAGCATGGGTGTCTACGGCGTAGCGGATGATATCAGGCACGAGTTGCAGCGCCGCCATAATCCAGAAGGCAATGTACGCATCGACGGCCCATGGGTTGGCGAAGAAACCACCGTAGTAAGTATCTACCAGCATTAAGCCAGCAAGGGGCACGATGATCGATGTCGGACCAGTGATTCCCAGAGCCATTAAGCGAAGCATACTGCGCGCCATAAGACCCGTTTGTTTGTCGCCAACCATTCTTACGCGCATAGCCCATACGTTGCTGAAGAAGGTGTGTCCGAAAAATATAAAGCCGGCAAACTCATGGATAAACAACAGTGTTATTCGGCCAGACTCAGAATCATTGAGACCAGGAGGGGCAGGAACGCTTATGCCTAAAAAGGGGACGGTATACAGAGCCATCACAATAAAAAATAAGCTGTAGCGAATGATCTTGTCTTTATTAATAGCGTTGAGTTGGGCTAAGTCATTCATTAAACGCGCTCCGAAATCGAATGGGGTAAGTAGAATGCTGCTAATCCTGAGCAAAAAGAGCGCGCTACACCATTGTTATTGCCTCTGGCGACTGCGCATTGGATTGTTAGCGACTAGCTTTTGGTGGGTCGCCAGCCGCTGAGCCAAGCCGCGGTAACCACAATGGCGCCACAAATAATGGGTTCGCCGACATTGCCATAAATACCGCCGGTGCCCGGGTAGGGAATGGCGAAGAGTGGTAATGCGCCAGCAGCACCGATAAAAAGCCACTTCCAGCCACGTCGCCACCACAGAAATGCACCGAGGATAAGCGTCATAATGCTGAGCGTCATCGCGGGCCAAGGCATGATTTTAAAGCCAGCACCAATATCGGCATCGGCGCTACACGCAGTGTATTCAGCGATGTGGGTGGTATAACGGAAGGTGTCAGCAAAGCATGATGGATAGAAGCTGGCCTGTGAAAACAAGTAGAGGTCGTGAATACTGAAGTAGGTAGCGACTACACAGAAGGCGCCGATAAACCATTTGCTCTGCGCTATTTTGAAATTAGCCAGACGCGCCATGGAACCGATCGCGATGATGGTGGCTGGCAGCAATACATAGTGACCCATGAAGCGCACAAAGTTCAGCGCCAGTAATGGCTGGCCATCGCCGAGCGTGCTGCCCAGGCTCACTGTAATGTTGTCGAACCAAAGCAGCGATAGTGGAACGGTGGATAGTATTACGGCCGGCGTCGGAAATTTTTTGCAGATATTCAGCGCCCAGATCAAAAGAGCCATATCGACAATTGCAATGAAAAAATAACTTATAGAATACATGTCTGACTCCGGCTGAACGGGGTTTAGATTAGGTTTGAGGCCTAGAACTGGAAGTAGATGAATGGAGCCTGAGGCAACGGCCAGAAATATTAGAACACAATGCCGCTAATAAAACAGACTCCTGCTGCACTCGGTGTAGACAGCCGACCCAGATAATTTTCGATATGAGTGGTTCGCTAAATATCAGTAACTGGCCCGGGCGCAGCAAAGCCTGAACTGGCTCTGTTTTATCGTTGTCCGGCATAGTTGCGTTAGATTAACCGGGGTTCTTTATGGCTGTGCCAAGAGTCTAAGCACTACTAACCTAGCCGGTAATATCCGGGTATGTCATTAGTGTGCCTTACACTTCGCGCTACCCAAGGTTGACCCGGATATATCTTTAGGCGCTTGCATCTTATGGCTTTACCAATTTCGCCCGCTTCATCTGCCGAGCAATTTTTCGGGTTAGCGTGTTGATCATATCTGATAGCTCAGATTGATTTTTCGCCACTGAGACGATTCGGTAAATGGTCTTACCGTCCTTAGTTTCATTTATATCGGTAGTGAGCGTTAAGTCATAGATGGGAACTGTGTAGTCCTTGGTGTCTATATCTCCTTTGTAGTCGTACTGCACAAAGTTAAACGTGTTATTGGTATAGATTGTTTCGTAGGCTTGCCCTGTGCTGCGATACACTTTTGAATCGGTTTTGCTGGTGATCTCTTTTGGTACCATGCGCTGTTTGGTTACCCGGGTCACGATGACGCCGTCAATGTTGTTATCGAGAACCAGCTTTTCGACCATGGCGCGGGTTATTTCGGCATTCGGGTCGAGCAGGCTGGAAGCCGTAAACAAGGTGGTGTTATCGCTGCTAAGGCGTCTGCGCAGTTCACTATCAAACTGGCGGCGCCGAGATGAATCGCGCGCCAGAGTAACAATTAATAGCCGGTTAAGATGCTGCCCTCGGGCTTCTGTATCTTCCCAAGTGCCTGAAACGGAGGTTCTGCCCGCGCAAGCAACCAGTCCTGCTGCTGCAATCACAAGCAATATTAGCTTGACTCTCATGGGTTCGGGTTCACCTGTA
Organism: uncultured Chromatiales bacterium; assembly: GCA_913058165.1. GTDB lineage: Bacteria > Pseudomonadota > Gammaproteobacteria > Steroidobacterales > JABIQA01. The sequence continues at coordinate 3,151 of CAJXQV010000008.1, forward strand.
TTCTGGTTCGTTAATGGTGTTCGCCTGCGAGCAGGCTCAGATAACACCAATGCTGGCAAACATTTACAGATATTGCAAAGTGATATTGCAGCATTGCCCGTAATGTCAGCTAATGGCGAACACAGCCTTGCCGGCTCGCGCACACCGTATTTGGCTTGCTCAAAGAGGCTGCACCGAATATTCTTGCCTCTGGTCTGCGCCGGTCCTCTCGCGACAGCACGCCGTGAACTCCGCCAGGCCCGGAAGGGAGCAACGGTAGCGGTATTGCTGGGCGCCGGGATGTGGCTGGCGCGGGCCTTCTCTTAATTTCGATCTCCACTGGCTGCAGGCTGAGCAACGATGAGTTATCTGGCACTGGCGCGTAAATGGCGACCCGGCACCTTCGCCGACCTGGTCGGGCAGTCGCATGTCGTCAGGGCGCTAACTAACTCGCTCGAGTCTGATCGGGTGCATCATGCGTACCTATTTTCCGGTACCCGCGGCGTGGGCAAAACCACAATTGCGCGAATTCTGGCTAAAGCGCTCAACTGTGAAAATGGCGTGGTTGCCGAGCCTTGTGGTAAATGCAGCGCCTGCTTGGCTATTGATGAAGGGCGTTTTGTGGACCTCATTGAGGTTGATGCGGCCTCGCGGACCAAGGTCGACGACACCCGTGAGTTGCTCGAGAACGTTCAATACGCGCCCACTAATGCCCGTTATAAGGTGTACCTCATTGATGAGGTGCACATGCTGTCTAACAGCTCTTTTAATGCGTTACTTAAAACTCTTGAAGAGCCTCCACCGCATGTAAAGTTTTTGCTGGCCACCACCGATCCACAAAAATTACCGGTCACCGTTTTGTCGCGTTGTTTGCAATTTAACCTCAAGCGTCTGCAAACCACGTTGATGTCTGACCGCATGGCAAAAATATGCGCTGCCGAAGGTCTGACTGCCGAGCCTGCTGCACTCACCCGCTTAGCCCGCGCTGCCTCAGGCAGTATGCGAGATGCTCTGAGCCTGCTGGATCAGGGGCTGGTTTTTGGTGGTAATGAACTCACCGATAAAGACACGGCCGAGATGCTCGGCAGCCTTGATCAGAAGCATATAGGCAACCTTTTGGAAGCGCTTATTTCTACTGATGCCACTGAGCTTATTGCTCGTATACGGGTGCTTGATGAGCTTGTGCCGGATTACGCATCGGTTCTTAGCGACCTTGCCACAGCCTTGCAGCAGATTGCGGTCATTCAGCTTGCTGGTGCCGCAGCTCTGGACCCTGATATGGACAATGACGGGCTTGAGGATATTGCCGGGCGACTCGATGCCGAGTTGGTGCAGTTGTATTATGAAATTGCTTGCGCGGGTCGTCGCGATATTTCGTTGGCCCCCGAGCCCCGTCTGGGCTTTGAAATGTGCTTATTGCGTATGTTGGCTTTCAGTCGTGGACCCGGTGCCACAGCTATTGTCGGCGGTGGTGGCACCGCTGCTGCAAAAGCACCGGCCAGCAAGCCAGCTGTGGCTAAGCAGAAACCTTCCACACCTGCTGCCGCGCCAGCATCAATTCGGCCAACAGCGAAGGCGATATCGGCAGCACCCGTGCTGAATTCGTCAGAAGACTGGCTGCAGCTGGTTGCGGGTTTGGGTTTGAGTGGTATGGCCGGCGAGCTGGCAAAGCATTGTGCTTTGGTGAGCTCTAATAACGGCGTTATTCGCCTCAGTATCGATGCTGCCAATGAGGCTTTGCTTACCGACAACATGAAGGGTCGGATGCAGGATGCATTGCAGGCCTGTTTCAGCGATCCGTTGAAGCTGCTGTTTGAGCCTCGTGCCGCACAAACATTGCAGACCGCAGACACCATTGCCCAGCGCCATGAAGACTCCAAACAGGAAGAGCTGGATGCGGCCCGAGATGCCATTACTGGCGAGGCTGCGGTGCAGGATTTAATCAAGCGCTTTGACGCTACCGTGGATACGTCATCGATTTTGCCGAATAACAGCAAATAGTTAAGTTTTAATCATTGAATTTGTGATTGCCGGGTTGCTTATTAGCCTGAATCGCAATTTTGTAAAAGAAATAGAGGTGGATTGATGAAAAACCCTTTGGGCCAGATGATGAAGCAGGCTCAGCAAATGCAAGAGCAAATGCAGGAGGCTCAAGCCGCACTCGCCAGCATCGAAGTCGAAGGACAGGCGGGTGGTGGCATGGTGAAAATAAAAATGAGCTGTCGCCATGAGGTGCATGCTATTGATATTGATCCGCAGCTGCTGAATGATGATCGAGAAATGCTTGAAGATATTCTCGTAGCTGCATTTAACGATGCCTTGCGTAAGGTAGAAGCCACCACCAAAGACAAGTACTCAGGTCTGACGTCCGGACTGGGCTTGCCCGCCGGTCTTAACCTGCCGTTTTAATTGCCACTGAGCTTTTATTACTATGGCTTATTCACCGTTACTGCAAGACCTTCTCGAAGCGTTGCGCTGCCTTCCCGGTGTAGGTCCGCGCACGGCGCAACGGATGGCTTTCCGCTTGCTTGAACAGGAGCGCGATGGCGGAAGACGCTTAATTGCAGCCATGCAGAAAGCATTGGATGAAATTGCGGAATGCGGTCGGTGTCGCATGCTCTCCGAAACCGAGTTGTGCTGGATTTGTTCAGCACCCCGGCGTGATGCTTCAATAGTCTGTGTGGTGGAAAGTCCGGCAGATGTTATCGCGGTTGAAGATTCGGCTTCCTACAACGGGCATTACTTTGTGCTTATGGGTCGGCTGTCACCACTTGATGGTATCGGTCCCGAAGAATTGGGATTGCATTTGCTTGAGGCTCGAATGGACAGCGGTGATGTGCAGGAATTGATCATTGCAACAAGTGCGACAGTTGAAGGTGAGGCCACTGCCGGTTATCTGGCGAGCCTTGCCCATCAGCGAAATGTTCGGCCAACCCGTATCGCGCATGGTGTGCCGTTGGGTGGCGAACTGGAGTTTGTCGATAGCAGCACGCTGTCATTGGCAATTTCAGGAAGGCTTAACCTGGGAGAGGATTAGGCTCTCTCAATTATTGCTCAGGGCTCCACCTGCGCAGCTTCGGTCATGTGATACAGACGTTTGTAACTCTCGTAGCGCCGGGCACTAATCACGCCCTCTTCAACGTCTGATTTAACTTTGCAGCCCGGTTCCCGCAGATGCTGGCAATTTGCGAAGCGGCAATCTGCCGCAGCAGTGATGATCTCGGTAAATCCGGCCTGCACTGCGCGTACGTCAGCGAAGTAGGGCAAAAAATCACGCACACCCGGTGAGTCAATCAGCCAGCCATTTTCAGGTAGCCGGTGCATCATCGATGCGGTAGTGGTGTGGCGTCCTTCCAGAGTGCCAGAGGATAGCTCAGCCACAGCTACTGTTGCAGAGGGCAGCAGCGCGTTAATGAGTGATGACTTACCCACTCCTGATTGGCCCACCAGCATGCCAGTATGCCCCGCCAGATGCGCGGCAACATCGTCGATGCCTTCAGCCCGTTCAGTTGAAGTAAGAACGGTTCTGTAGCCAAGTTTTGCGTACGCCCGCAGTTCCTCTTCGGTGGCGGCATCCAGTTTGCCGGGGAGGTCGGTTTTGTTCCGCACGATGACAGCATCACAACCCATTGAGTGGGCGGCTGCAATGTATCTGTCAGTGAGAAAAAAGTCCGGTTTTGGTTGCGATGCCATCACCACCAGAAGCAGGTCGAGGTTAGCTGCCAGAGAGTCTGGATTGCCCTTGCGGCCGGGGCGTCGCAGTGTGTTTCGACGCTCTTCGATAGATTCAAGAATCATCTCCCTGCCAGCGTCAGGCTCGCTCCAAATCACAATATCGCCGCACACCGGTTTGAGCTTGCGGCCCTTTAGCAGGAAGCCGGTTTCTGTTCCGTCATTCAGCAGTAGGCGGCCGCGTTTGCCATAGGCTGCGATGACCAATGCCGTTCGTTTTGCGGGATCCTGGCTCACGCTGGAAAAAGGGTATGCATGTTTGCGTATAGCTCTTGATGATGTTTGTTAGAATTATCGCACGATTGCACAGGAACAAGGCGACAACTATGGCTGACAGCAGGCTCATCTGGATTGATTTGGAAATGACCGGGCTCGATACTCAGAACGATTCGATTATTGAGATTGCGACTATCGTTACCGACGCGAATCTTCAAATTGTAGCGGAGGGGCCGGTATGTGCTATCTGGCAACCCGAAGCAAAGCTTGCGGCTATGGACTCGTGGAATACTCGGCAGCACACCCAATCGGGGCTGGTAGCAAGGGTGCGGGCCAGCAACACTGATTTACTCAATGCCGAGCGACAAACGCTCGATTTCTTGGGCCCGCTGGTGGGGCAGGGCGCATCACCGATGTGTGGCAACAGTATCTGTCAGGACCGCCGTTTTATGAGCCGTGAGATGCCTGAGCTCGAAGCCTACTTCCACTATCGAAATCTCGATGTCAGCACATTGAAGATTTTGGCGAGTCTGTGGGCTCCCGATGTGGCGGCGGGTGTTAAAAAATCGTCTGAGCATCTGGCTCTGGCCGATATCCGTGATTCAATCAAAGAGCTCCGGCATTATCGCGCGAACATGTCCCGCATTTGTTGAAATGGACGGTTGCTGCTGTGCTAGAGTTATCGCCTGATGCCCGCCGGGGCTCGCTTCCGGCCTATGTCTCACCTCAATTTATAAAATGAAACTGGTTGAAATGTTGATAAAAAAACATCTATTAGCGATTTGTGTATCGCTGTCATTGCTTCTGCTTGCCGGTGTTGCTACGGCTCAAGAACGCTGGGTAACTGATCGGGGCGAATTCACAATGCGCTCCGGAAAAAGCACCAGCAATAAAATTGTGCGTATGCTGAAAAGCGGTATGCGCGTGGAGTTGCTTCAGACGGATGCCGAACGCGGCTATAGCCTGGTGCGTATTCCCGGAGGTCCGGAAGGCTGGGTGGTTAGCCGGTTTCTGCTGAGCTCACCGCCTGCATTGGTGCGCTTGCCGCAATTGGAAAAGGATATTGGTCGTGTCGCTGAATTGTCGGATGCCAAACAGGCTTTGCAAACAGAAGTGCGCCAGCTAGCTTCTGAGAATAAAAATCTGGCAGCCGAGCTCGATAGAATTAAGCTGGTTTCAGCCAGCGCAGTTAAGCTCGATAGAGAAAACTCGACATTGCGCTCAACTCTTAGTTCAGCAAGTTCACAGATCTCGGAGCTCGAAGAAGATAACCGGAAGCTGGGTTCAAAATCGAATCGTGACTGGTTTGTTGTTGGCGCGGTGGTGCTGGTATTTGGTGTGCTAATGGGCTTGATTATTCCGCGTTTGAAAGTGCGTAAGAAATCGAGCTGGTAGTTTGTGGCAGAAAACTGTTGGGCGAATACAAAGTCTGCGCGGCTAATGTGGAATTAGAAAAAGGGGCTGGGTGCGATGATGCACTCAACCCCTTTTTTTGTATCGCTGCTCAGGCCTTTTCGATGCGTTGACCCGCCAGCAACATCCAGGTTTCTACGATGCTGTCAGGGTTAAGCGACATGCTCTCAATACCCTGTTCTAGCAGCCATTCGGCCAGATCCGGGTGGTCCGAAGGACCCTGGCCACAGATGCCCACGTATTTTCCATTGCGTTTGCAGGCATCAATCGCCATTTTCAACATGGCTTTAACCGCAGGGTCGCGCTCATCAAAAAGATCGGCGATAAGGCCGGAGTCACGATCCAAACCTAAGGTTAACTGCGTCATATCGTTTGAACCGATGGACATGCCATCGAACATTTCCAGGTACTGATCGGCCAGCAGTGCGTTGCTGGGCAATTCGCACATCATGATTATTTTAAGGCCCTTCTCACCACTCTTGAGACCAAAGTTTTCGAGCAGACTAATAACTTCTGCAGCTTCACCCAGGGTTCTAACAAATGGCACCATCACCTGAACGTTTTCAAAACCCATTTCTTCACGAACGCGTTTTAATGCACGACACTCGAGTTCGAAGCAGGGCTTGAAATCTTTATGCACATAGCGCGAAGCGCCACGGAAACCTAGCATAGGATTTTCTTCGTGCGGTTCGTAATTTGCACCGCCAATAAGGTTGGCGTATTCGTTTGATTTGAAATCGGAGAGTCGCACAATAACCGGACTGTGTGCGAAAGCAGCCGCGATACAAGCGATGCCTTCCGACAGTTTGTCGACGAAGAACTCTACCGGGTCATCATAGCCGGCCATCTGTTGTCGGATGATGTCTTGAAGAGACGTTTCCTGTTGATCAAACTCGAGCAATGCTCTCGGGTGAATGCCGATCATCCGATTAATGATGAATTCCAGCCGTGCCAGACCTACCCCAGCATTTGGCAGGCTCGCAAAACTGAATGCTCGATCGGGATTGGCGATATTCATCATCAGTTTTACGGGAATCTCAGGGAGGCTGTCGAGTTCAATTTGTTGCTGTTCGAAGTTCAGCATGCCCTGATAGACAAAACCGGTGTCACCTTCGGCACAGGATACGGTAACTTCAGCGCCATCTGGAATGAATGTGGTGGCATTTTCACAGCCAACTACAGCAGGAATACCTAGTTCACGGGCAATAATGGCTGCATGGCAGGTGCGCCCGCCACGATTGGTAACGATCGCGGATGCGCGTTTCATAACGGGTTCCCAATCCGGGTCGGTCATGTCGGCAACCAGCACATCGCCCGGTTGAATCCGGTCCATATCTTCAACACGGTCAATAATCTTTGCGACACCTGCGCCAATGCGTTGACCGATACTGCGACCTTCGACCAGTACTTTGGAGCGGCGGTCTTTTAGCGTGTAGCGCTCAATGGTTGCTGAGTTCTGGCTTTGAACCGTTTCCGGGCGGGCCTGTAACAGGTACAGTTTGCCGTCAAGACCATCTTTGCCCCATTCGATATCCATCGGCCGTCCGTAGTGATTTTCAACAATAACGGCGTATCTAGCGAGCGTTTCTATTTCGATATCGGTGAGCGAGAAGCGGTTTGAATCTGCTTCATCGACATCAACCGTTTCAACAAACTGGCCATCAATAGGCTGTTCGCTGTACAGCATTTTAATGGCCTTGCTGCCGATATTCTTGCGCAGAATGGCCCGCTTACCGGCATTGAGTGCCGGTTTTGAAACATAGAACTCGTCCGGGTTCACAGCACCTTGCACAACCGTTTCACCAAGCCCGTAGGAGGATGTAATAAACACGAGGTCGCGGAAGCCCGATTCGGTATCGAGTGTGAACATCACACCGCTGGACGCGAGATCGCTGCGCACCATGTGTTGAATCCCGACTGAGAGTGCAACTTCTTTATGGTCGAAGCCTTGATGAACCCTGTAGGCAATGGCGCGATCGGTGTACAGCGAAGCGAACACCTGTTTAATAGACCAGAACAAATGCTCTTCGCCACGCACATTGAGGAAGGTTTCCTGCTGGCCGGCAAACGAGGCATCGGGAAGGTCTTCGGCAGTAGCAGATGAGCGAACAGCAACAGCGAAGTCATCGCCGCGATCACCACCCATTTCAAGCCAGGCACTAAGAATGTTGTCGTGGAGTGCTGGCGGCAGGGGCGTATCGATTACCCACTGACGGACAGTTGCACCGGTGCTGGCTAACTGTTGCAGGTTGTCGGTATCGAGTTCGGAGAGCAGTGCATCGATTTTTTCGGCCAATCCCTCATGAGCCAAAAATTCACGATAAGCACTGGCGGTGGTGGCAAAACCACCCGGTACCATCACACCAGCCTTAGAAAGCCCGCTGATCATCTCGCCCAGCGACGCATTTTTGCCGCCGACATGCTCAATGTCGTTAATTCCTACCTGGTTAAGTGGTACAACGTAGGCTTCCAAAGCTCTGCTCCCCTATACTGCTGAATGTTGGATGGATTAAACTGAACCGCGATTTTGCAGGTTTTTTGCTTTCAATTCCGAGAAATTGTGCAGATATTCAAATACCGGATGGAGTTATTTCAAGGTTATGAAAAATAGAACCGTATTTTTGGTCTCGGATTCGACGGGAATTACCGCTGAAACGCTCGGCCACAGTCTGCTCACTCAGTTTGAGGCGGAGAATTTCAAGCAGGTAACCTTGCCATTTATAAACACTATAGAGAAAGCCGATGAGGCCGTTGCCAGAATTAATCGCGTTGCTGCTCAGGATAACCTGAGGCCCATTATATTCAGTACCTTGGTGGATGATGAGCTCAGAGACCGTCTTTTGCCCGCTAATGGGCTTTTTCTAGACTTTTTCCAAACTTTCCTGGCGCCGCTGGAGGGCGAGTTGGGTGTCCGGTCCAACCATACCTCGGGCCGCGCTCACGGGCTGCTCGATACAGTGAAGTACGATCAGCGTATTGATGCCACTAATTATGCTTTAACCAATGACGATGGCTCGCATACCCGTGATTACGAGCAGGCTGACTTAATTCTGATTGGCGTCTCGCGTTCGGGTAAAACCCCAACCTGTCTTTATCTGGCGCTAACCTATGGCGTTTTTGTGGCTAACTACCCGTTGTCGGAAGAGGAGTTGGAGTCGGGCAAAATTCCGGCAGTGCTCGAACCCTATAAGCACAAACTTTATGGCCTAACGATTGAGGCAGCTCGCTTGCAGCAGATTCGCAAGGTGCGTCGTTCTACCGGTCGTTATTCGACCATTCAGCAGGTTAATTATGAAATTCGTGCGGCAGAGCAGTTGTTCAAACGTTTCCGCATTGAGTTTCTCGATACCACCCATGCATCGATTGAGGAAATAGCCAGCAATATTCTTAACAGCACCGGGGTTGAGCGCCGTGTTAGCCCCTAAATTATTGCGCTAGGTCTGCTTAAACCTGTGTAGTGCTCGATTCGGGCATAACTTGCTGCCAGCAACCCGAGAGGCTTCAGCACATCGCTAGGGTTTTGTGCATGCAGAGCGGCATTAGTTTCAAGCTGTTGCAGATACACTCGCAGAGTCGCGCCTGAAGTACCTGTTCCTGAAAGTCTGTAGATAATTCTCGACTCATCATTGAACTGGAGTCGCACGCCCTGATTTCTGGATACGCTGCCATCAATGGGGTCGGTGTAAGTGAAGTTGTCGATGTTCTTCAGGCTGCGTTCTTTTAGCTGAACCAATGGTGATTCTGCATTGAGTTTGAGTTGACTAAATAGGGCGTCGGCCTGACTGCTATCCGGAATGAAATAATCGTAGCGCTGATAATAATCACGTCCGAACTGACGCCAATGATTTGCCAGTATCTGGTTGCCAGATAGACCGGTAGTGGCTAGCAAATTTAGCCAGAATAGAACGGCCCATAGGCCGTCTTTTTCGCGAACGTGTGAGGAGCCAGTACCAAAGCTTTCTTCCCCACACAGACCGATGTCGCCTGAGTCAAGGAGGTTGCAGAAATAGCGCCAGCCGGTTGGTGTTTCGAAGCACGGAATATTGAGGTGCTGTGCCACGCGGTCGACCGCAGTACTAGTGGGCATAGAGCGCGCCACACCGGGGATGCCATCGCGATAACCAGGAATGCTTTTAGCATTAGCGAGCAATATGGCTAGGCTGTCACCGGGCGATACCATTTGTCCTGGTAGCAATATCATGTTGCGATCGCCATCACCGTCCGAGGCGGCGAGCAGGTCGGGACTCTCCGAACTCAATGCCAGTTGATACAGATCGGGAACGTCAACCGGGGTCGGGTCGGGGTGACCACCACCAAAATCCGGCAACGGTGTTGCATTTAACACGCTGCTATTGGGCTGTCTCTTATACACATCTCCGAGCCCACGAGACAAGAGGCAATCTCG
>CAJXQV010000009.1 GCA_913058165.1 uncultured Chromatiales bacterium
CTACACAGAGTAGATCGTCGGCAGCGTCAGATGTGTATAAGAGACAGAAATTGGGCAGCAATGTCGACGATATCGATTTGAATCTCGAGGATTTCGTCGCCCGCAACAATACCGACCTCGTTAACAAACTAGTGAACATTGCCAGTCGCTGTGCGGGCTTCATTGCGAAGGGTCACAAGGGTCAGCTCGCCCCACAACTCGAAGACCGGGCACTGTTCGACAGTTTTGTTAATGCCGGCGACAGCATTGCCCAACTCTATGAGCAGCGCCATTTCTCGAAAGCAATGCGGGAAATCATGGCGCTTGCTGACCAAGCCAACCGTTATATAGATGAGCGCAAACCCTGGGTGCTGGCCAAACAACCCGATAGTGCTGATGACGTTCAGCAGGTTTGTACAATGGGCATCAATTTATTCCGGGTTCTGATGATTTACCTGAAGCCTGTGCTGCCCGTAATGAGCAACAATGCAGAAGCGTTTCTCTGTGCTCCGGTACAAAACTGGGATGATAGAAAAACGCCTTTACTCAATACCACAATCAATTCCTATCAGGCGTTAATGACGCGCATCGATAACAAGGCAGTAAATAAGATGGTTGAAGCATCAGTAACGAATTCATCGCCGGCAAATGCTGAAAAAATAGAGGCTGATACCGACCACATTAGTATTGATGACTTTTTAAAAGTTGATCTGCGGATTGTGGATATTATTGCTGCCAATCATGTTGATGGCGCCGACAGCCTGATCCAAATTACGGTATCGCTGGGCGAAGAAAGCCGTAACGTATTTGCCGGCATTAAATCTGCTTACGACCCGGCTCAACTGGTCGGCAAGCAAGCGGTACTGGTGGCGAACCTGAAGCCACGGAAAATGAAATTCGGTATTTCTGAAGGTATGCTCCTCGCAGCGGGTCCGGGCGGTGAGGACATTTATCTAATAGCACCCGACAACGGCGCTAAAGCCGGCATGCAAGTACGCTAACACCGGTGCCCGACAGCTCTCCGGGCAGGAGGATCACGTGACAGAGTTCATCCTGATCATTATCGGTACAGTACTGGTCAATAACTTGGTTTTGACGCGTTTTCTGGGGCTCTGCCCCTTTGTCGGAGCAACCACCAGCATCGAATCTGCTTTCGGCATGTCGGCTGCAACCACCTTTGTGCTGACCCTCGCATCAGCACTCGCATGGATGGTTAACACCTGGCTGTTGCAACCCTTTGGGCTCGAATACCTCCGGCTCATATGCTTTATTCTAGTGATTGCGGCGACCGTGCAATTTACCGAAATATTTATCCGCAGCACACAACCGATGTTGCATCAGATGCTGGGTATTTTTTTACCGCTCATCACCACCAACTGCGCTGTACTGGGCGTCGCATTGCTAATCACTCAGGAACAGCAGAGCTTTATTGAAGCGATCATCTACGGACTCGGCGGCGGGCTGGGTTTCGCGCTTGTTATTATTCTGTTTGCGGCGCTGCGCGAACGCTTGCAGGCTGCTGACGTACCGCTGCCATTTCGCGGCAGTGCTATTGCGCTGATCACAGCAGGTTTTATGGCTCTAGCCTTTATGGGCTTTGCCGGTTTGGCGGGAAGCTAGTTGTGCCGATAGCCTCTGCATTGGTCATCCTTCTTGCTGCCGTAATCGGTGCCATTCTGGTTTATAGCCGCAAACGCTATGCGCCGGATGAAGTAACCGCGGTCGACACTATTAATGCCCTGCTGCCGCAAACCCAATGCGCACAATGCGGGTATCCAGGCTGCCGTCCCTATGCCGAAGCGCTTGTGAATGCCGATGAAGACATCAACCTTTGCCCACCGGGGGGAGAAGCCACGCAAAAGGCACTTGCCAAACTTCTGGGCAAAACTGCAGGGGCGCTCGCCAGCACTGACCCATGGGCCGTTGCGATTATCGAAGAAGCTGACTGTATTGGTTGCGCACTGTGTATTCCAGCATGCCCAGTCGATGCGATCATCGGCGCCAATAGATACACCCACACGGTCATAGAGAAAGAATGCACCGGTTGCGAACTTTGCGTTTCTGCCTGCCCGGTAGACTGCATCAGCATGATTCATAGTACCCAGGCTCCATTCAAAATCATTGCCACGGCTAAGCCCGGACTAAAGCCATGAACGGTCCACAGGTCATTCATGCACGCAACAACTGGGGCCTAAAATTACCCTCAGGCAAAGATCAGAACCCTCTGCCGGCGGCCGTCGAAATCTCGCCACCAGAAGAGCTCACGGTACTACTTAAGCAAAGCCCCGGTGGCATATCACTACCCATGGTTAAGGTCGGCCAAAAGGTCTTTAAAGGCCAAAAAATTGCTGGCCCTGCTAGAAATACCTTCGGTAGTTTTCTGCACGCGCCCGTATCGGGAACAGTTACCAGCATTATTGAGGCCAATGATTCTGCGCACATAAAACGGGCCATCATTATTGCCAATGACGGTCTGGATACTGTGCATGACGATTGCACCCCGATAAGTAATCCGTTTCAGCGTTCGCCCCGGTTCATCCGCAAGCATATTGCTGAGGGTGGCATTGTCGGGCTTGGCGGGGCACTGTTTCCTGCCGCCATAAAACTGAACCCGGCTCCGGGCATTAAGACGCTCCTCATCAATGGCGTTGAGTGCGAACCCTATATCAATTGCGATAACCAACTACTGCAGCAATATCCCGAAAGAGTGCTCAGTGGCACCCAGCTCATGTTGCATGTGTTAGGTGCTGAAGAAGCCGTCATCGCTATCGAACAAGACATGGTGCATGCCCTTATCAGCATGCAGGCCGCTACTGATGCATTAAATGATCCGCGTATTCGCGTAGTGAGCGTGCCGGATGTTTACCCGGCCGGCGGAGAACGACAACTGATCGAAATTATTACCGGATTACAAGTGCCCCATGGCGGCTTACCTGCTGACCTTGGCGTGATCTGTCAAAATGCCGGCACCGCAGCGGCTATTGATCAGTGGATTAATTCTGGCGAACCACTAATAAGCCGGATGGTCACCGTGTGCGGTAATGCGACCGCCGCTGCACAAAACTTTGTCGTCCGGATCGGCACCCCGATAGCCGCAATCGTCAACGCGTTGCAGGCCACTGATGTATCTCGGGTCATCATCGGCGGTTCGATGATGGGCGTAACGGCAGACAGCACAGCTGAGCCCATCAGCAAGGCAAGTAACTGCATTATCCTAAGCAGCGGCGACAATTTTTCTCCGGCACCCGAAGAGATGCCCTGCATCCGCTGTGGCGATTGTGTTCCGGTCTGCCCGGCTCGCATCAACCCGCAACTGTTGCTCGAAAGCATGAGTACGAATAACACCCGACAAAGCGAAGCACTAGGGGCGCTGGACTGCATCGATTGCGGCTGCTGCGACTACGTTTGCCCCAGCGGCATCGATCTCACAGCGCGCTTTAAGATCGCCAAACAAACCATCTGGGAACAACATCTACTTGCGATACGGGCAGAACGCTCACAACAGCGCTTTGCAGACCATGAAAAACGCTGGCTAACTGCCTCCAACGAGGAGCGGGAAACACTTGATGCCCAGACTGCTGGCTTTCATGATGTGCAAGCCAATAGCAAGAGCGCCCTCGATGACATGCTCAAGCGACTAAACAGTCCCACGCCAGATGATGGGACGTTGAAAGATGAGCCACGGAAGAACGATGAGGCTGATCAATAATGTCGTTCTTATCGAGCAGCCCGGCGCCGCACCAACACTCACAACGTAACGTTGCGCAGATGATGCGCGATGTATTGTTGGCAATGTTTCCCGTTAGCTTAATGCTGTGCTGGACGTATGGCTGGGGTGTTCTGCTCAACATATTATTTGCAGCAAGCTGCTGCTGGCTGCTTGAGGCTGCGGCATTGAAGATTCGCGGAAGAAACCTGCAGCCTTGGCTAACTGATGGTAGCGCGCCACTCACAGGCGTGTTGCTCGCACTCGCATTGCCACCACTAACACCCTGGTGGCTAATTGTTATCGCCAGTCTGTTTGCAATAGTTTTCGCCAAACATCTCTACGGGGGCTTAGGTTACAACCTGTTTAATCCGGCTATGGCCGGCTACGCAGTGCTGTTGATTTCGTTCCCCGCCTACATGGCGTGGTGGCCTGACCTGTCAGCCGGTTCAAGCCTTAACGACACCTTGCACTACTTCCTATACGGCACTGCAGCCGCCGATGCACTCAGTGGAGCAACTCCGCTTGATGCATTACAGACAGGACTCAAACAAATGCAAACGCTGCCGGAACTGGTGGCCAATGGCACACTCGCAACTGCTGGCAGTGCAGAGTGGGTGTGGATCAATCTGGCCGCGATTGCTGGCGGGTTATTTCTGTTGATGCGTCGAACGATCACCTGGCAAATACCCGCCGGCGTTATTCTGGGCCTGACATTAAGTGCATTAATTGCGTGGATCGGTGATGCTGCGGTGAATCCTTCACCATGGCTGCAACTGGTCAGTGGTGGCACCATGATTGGCGTATTTTTTATTGCGACAGACCCGGTGTCTTCGGCATCAACTCCAAAAGGCAAACTGATCTATGGCGCTGGAATAGGCTTACTAACCTATGTGATACGAACTTGGGGCGCATACCCCGACGGCTTCGCTTTCGCTGTATTGCTAATGAACCTCGCGGTGCCGTTAATTGATCGCTACACCCGGCCGACACTCTACGGACAAGTTCAGTGATGCGATTAATTTCAAGTATCAAACCAGCGCTGTTGCTTGCGCTTATGGCGCTGGTCGCTGTGACGGTGATCAGCTTCATAGAAACCAATACCCGTGAGCGGGTTGCTCATAACCAGGCACTGTACAAATCAAAACAACTCCGTGCGCTGCTGCAAGACATCGATTACACCAACGAACCTTGGTCAAATCCAATCACCGCCGATCTCAATAGCACAGGTACGATAACCCTCTACCCTGTGCGCAACAAATCAGAACTACTGGCCGTGGTTATTGAATCGGGAGGCTCCCAAGGTTACGTCTCAACAATCGATTTGCTCGTCGCAATTAGCATCGACCCAGATGGGAACGACAGGGTTATCGGCGTACGGGCAACTCAACATAGAGAAACGCCCGGATTGGGGGATAAAATTGATATCCAAAGATCTAACTGGATAACGCAGTTTGATGGCACGTCACTGACCGTGCCCGACAGCACGCTCTGGAAAACTCAAAAAGACGGCGGCAGCTTCGATCAACTTAGCGGTGCCACCGTAACCAGTCGCGCCGTGATTTCGGGCGTCCTCGACACACTCAGCGCATTTGCTAAAAACCGCAGCACACTGCTTGAAGCACTTGACCAAAACGCCAAAAATTAGTTGGTATAAAACGTCCGACTGTAGGTTAAACGCATAGGTGTCGAATACCCGTCGGGGATAACATCAATATTAAATTTGAGTGTCTCATGATTGTCGACAGACACATCGCCGATGTAATAAATATTCTCGCCGTCTTGAATCTGACGAATATCCAGCGACTTCAGCTGACCCGTGAGGTTTACCGCATTCATTGAAACGGCGCCGATGGAAGGCTTGCCCTGAGTGGAATCATCTTTCTCAAGAATAACCACATTCAACATGGCACGACTATCACTGCGCACAATGTTATAAGTTGTGGCGACTGACGGGGTCAACTGGTCGGTAGTCAGAGCATTGACATGAACCACATGACTGCCGAAATCGTAATAGTTCTGATCAGCGGCAAGGCGCACCCGATCCGGTTCAGGCACCGTAATGGCTGGCGCCGATTGATCACAGCCAACAACCAGCAATGTCATAGCCACCGGCAATATTACTGAGCCTAAGCCCCGCAAACGCAACAGTCCCATATGATGCAATACTCCTAGGCGGCTATTCATAGTTGTTCTCCTATTGATTGCTCTACAAGTGTTTGACACCGCAAGAGCAGAAACACATCCCAATTTGCCCGACGGCATTACGGTGCCAAACCGGAATCGTAAGCCGCAGGGCCTATCCGTCGATACAAATCATTGAACCGCCGGGTTTCGATAAAGTCACGGAGCTGGGTGGACTCACCTTCTAATTCGGCAATACGTGCATTCACGACATCGCCGATGCTAATTAAACCCACCAACTCATCCGCTTCGATAATCGGTAAATGTCTGATGCGGCGATCGTTCATGCAGTTCATTACCACCTCCATCGAATCATCGGGCGCAGCCACTACAACTTTTTTGGTCATTACTGCAGGGACCAATAGTGACATCGTATCGGCCCCGTTGTGCGTTAGTGCCACAACAATATCGCGTTCCGATAACATTCCCACTAACTTACCCTTCGAATCGATAACAGGCAGGCAACCAATACTGTGTTCCGCCAATATTGCTGCTGCATCAGTTAACGTATCCGTCGCATTGACGGTAAAAACCCCGGCCCCTTTCCGAGCCAGTATTCGCGACACAGTAACCCGCCATGCCCACTCACGGGCATTGATCATGCTAATCCAATTGCTCAGTATTTCCTCGCAGGCAATGCGCAATTGCTGACGAAACCGGAAACGATCCAAAGCGCCACCAACAACCCCCCACTTCACGCGATATTCGTAACGCATATGGATTACGGCGCCCTGGTCTCCTGCAACAACGCTCCAGGTGTACTTCATGCTTGAAAATGCTGCGGAGAAATAATGCGCATCGACGCGCATCGTGAGACTCTGACCCGGGGTAACGGCAATGCGTTCTTCATCCCAGCTGCGCCCCTGTTTATCGAACAGCTGCCGGCGGAGATTACTGCCCTGTTCGCGGATAACATCGACACGAGTTAGGTTCGGTGCAACACGGGCGAACGTCTCCATATCGGAAACCACCTGCCAAACCAGCTCAGGTGCCGCATTCACCGACTTTTTGAGTTCAAGAACAGGCATAACCCCCCCGTGTAATCCGGATACCCCATCCTACTCCTAACCATCCGTATTAAGAAATACCGCAGATCTACCGTGGATTACGACTCGATGACGCCATTCAAGAATATAAACGATTGTTTTAGAAGATTTTTTATGACCTTATTAAGTTGAACTTGATACAGAAAGCCGTGGTCAGAATAGGTTCTGCACAGGCATAACATTAGTGCTGGTGTAAGCCCTCCGCCCGAGGTCAACTTTGAGTCAAATTACGGTACAGATTTGTGATTCACGATATCGTCATCAAACCGAATAATTCACTAAAACCGGAATGGTTTACACAAACCATTGTTATTATTAGCATTCCATCCATTTTACTAACCGTAATACTGGCTGCAAAGGGACTCTGGATGGTGGTGCCATTCACCGTTCTGCAGCTCATCGCCCTTATTTACGGCTTCCGTAAGTACCAAAAACGGGCCAACTGGACCGAGCGAATTCGTATTTCTGAGAACTTGATCGTGCTCGAAAGTGGCAGCAACTTCTGCGAAGAACGAATCGAACTGCCCCGGCACTGGTCGAAGGTTGAGCTGGAGCCGCGGGCTGATCGATTAAAACCCAATAGATTGGTGCTCCGGACTGGTATGCAGACATACGAGGTGGCATCATGTCTCACGGATTCCGAGCGCATCGGATTAAGCGACCGCCTGAAAACTTTAATTGGGCCGGTTTGCCGTACTCCAAACATTTGATAAAAAAGCTTTTTTTGCAAAAAACCACGTAAGGGATACACACCCATGTTTAAAGGTCTGTGGAAACCCATCTGCGCAACTGTCGCAGTTTTGGGATTATTGGCAGTAAATCCGGCTCTGGCAGCCTGGCAACTTGATATGCCAGTCGGTGTAACCACGTTGAGCGGTATGATTCGCGATCTGCATCGTGAGATCCTGATTATCTGCACGATCACTGCGGTTGTGCTATTCGGCATCATGGGCTACGCACTGTTCGCCTTTCGTAAGTCGAGAGGCGCTAAAGCTGCAACGTTTTCGCACAACACCACGGCTGAAATTATCTGGACCGTGATCCCCATTTTCGTATTGATTTACATGGCTGTGCCCTCCGCACGTGGCATTCTTGAAATCGAAGATGCCGGTAACCCGGACATGACTATCAAAGTTACCGGTTACCAGTGGAAATGGGGTTATGAATACCTCGACAATGGGGTTAGTTTCTTTGCCAACTTAGATGAGCTCTCAGCCGAGGCTGCCCGTCTTGATTCAGGCATAGATGTCATGGACATCGAACATTACCTGCGTGACGTCGACAACCGAATGGTTGTGCCGGTCGGCAAAAAAGTCCGCATCCTGTTAACCGCGAATGACGTCATCCATTCTTGGTGGGTGCCTAAGTTGTACATCAAGAAAGATGCTATCCCCGGCTTTATTAACGAAATGTGGTTCACTGCAACTGAGACTGGCGTGTTCCGCGGTCAGTGCACTGAGCTTTGCGGTCGCGGCCATGGCTACATGCCAATTGTGGTTGAGGTGGTCAGTGAAGAAGATTATGCAGTGTGGGTAATAGAAAACGGTGGTGAATCACCTACCCTATCAACCACAGAAATTTCAACAGACAGCAGCGTTGCCGCACTGTAATTGAGTCAGGATAATATTATGAGCGAAGCAGTTTCACACGATTCTCATCACGATGATCACGGCCCGGCTAAGGGCATTACGCGTTGGTTATTTACGACCAACCACAAAGACATCGGCACTCTTTATCTGATTTTCAGCTTGATCATGTTCTTCACCGGAGGGGCAATGGCCCTGGTTATCCGTGCCGAACTGTTCCAGCCGGGCCTGCAGTTTGTTGATCCGCATTTCTTCAACCAGCTGACTACCATGCACGCACTGCTCATGGTGTTCGGTGCGGTTATGCCAGCCTTCGTTGGTTTGGCTAACTGGTTGATCCCCATGATGATTGGCGCTCCGGATATGGCGCTGCCGCGCATGAATAACTGGAGCTTCTGGATTCTACCGTTCGCATTCACAATGTTGATGTCAACGCTGTTTATGCAGGGCGGTGGTCCTGCTGGTGGCTGGACTCTGTATCCGCCTCTGGTGCTGCAGACCGGAGATGCGTTCCCGTTCATGGTATTTGCTATTCACCTTATGGGTATCTCATCGATCATGGGTTCAATTAACGTGATCGTAACCATACTCAACATGCGTGCCCCCGGCATGACCCTGTTGAAAATGCCACTGTTCGTCTGGACATGGTTGATCACCGCTTACCTGCTGTTGGCTGTTATGCCTGTGCTAGCGGGTGCTGTGACCATGCTCCTTACCGATAAATACTTTGGCACCGGCTTCTTCCTGGGTGCCGCTGGTGGTGACCCCGTACTGTTCCAGCACATTTTCTGGTTCTTCGGTCATCCCGAGGTGTACATAATGATCCTGCCTGCGTTTGGTATTGTATCGCAGATCATTCCGACATTCGCACGTAAGCCTTTGTTCGGCTACGAAGCTATGGTGTATGCAACAGCAACTATTGCCTTCCTGTCATTCATTGTTTGGGCGCATCACATGTTTACTTCCGGCATGCCAATTGCCGGCCAGATGTTCTTCATGTTTGCGACCATGCTTATCGCTATTCCGACAGCCGTTAAAGTCTTTAACTGGACAGCAACCATGTGGCGTGGCGAGATGACTTTTGAAACGCCCATGCTGTTTGCAGTGGCATTCGTCATTCTATTTACCATTGGTGGCTTCTCAGGCCTCATGCTTGCGATTGTTCCAGCCGACTACCAGTATCACGATACCTACTTCGTAGTGGCTCACTTCCATTACGTACTGGTTCCGGGTGCGGTGTTCTCGATCATGGCGGCAACCTACTATTGGCTGCCTAAATGGACCGGCAAAATGTACAACGAGACGCTGGGTAAAACTCACTTCTGGCTGTCGACCATCGGCGTTAACGTTCTGTTCTTCCCACAGCATTTTCTGGGTCTTGCAGGTATGCCGCGTCGTATTCCAGACTACGCTATTCAGTTTGCAGACTTCAATATGGTCTCCAGTATCGGTGCGTTCATCTTCGGCTTCAGCCAGCTGTTCTTCGTGTGGGTGATTGTTGACTGCGTACGTAACGGCAAGAAGGCTACATCTCAGGTTTGGGAAGGTGCAGAAGGTCTGGAATGGACATTGCCTTCGCCGGCGCCATACCACAGCTTTGAAACTGCTCCTGAAATCAAATAAACGATTTTGGATGACACTGTTGTGAACACAGAGACTGAAACCAAGCGCAAGAATCGTCGTGCTGCCATACTGCTGATCCTTCTGGCAGTAGGGTTTTACGGTGCATTCATCTTTGCGCAGGCGATGCGCGCAGGTTGATCGTGAGCGAACTGCAGAAGCCAAAAGCCAAACCTCTCGCATTACGTCTGCTGGCAATAGCCGTCGTAATGTTCGGGTTTGGTTTTCTGCTGGTCCCGCTCTATGATATTTTCTGCGCCATTACCGGCCTTAGGGCTCCAATTGAACAGGTGGCCGAAACAGATATCGCAAACTCAGATATTGCCGCGCGTGAAGTGACCATTGAAATGGTCGCGAATCGCAACAATTCAGCACCGTGGGAATTTCGCCCGAGCGAAAGCATTAAGGTGGTGGATACCGGTAGTATTTATGAAATAACGTACTTTGCCCGAAACCTGCTAGACGAAAATCTTACCGCTACGGCGGCACCTGATATTCGCCCGGTAGAAGCGGCAAAGTATTTTAAAAAGATCGAATGCTTCTGCTTTACCGCACAAGAATTCGGCCCAGAAGAAAGCAAGGACATGTTAGTGCGCTTTATGGTCTCTAAAGACCTGCCAGAACACATCGACCGGGTTACGCTTTCATACACTTTATATGCGACCCCTAAAGTCGCAGGCAACAACTAATAACGACGTTTTAGGATAGGGATAACATTCATGGCACATGCATCAAATGACAGCTACTACATTCCGCATGGAAGTCACTGGCCTCTGGTAGGCTCAGTGGGTCTTTTCACCATGCTGGCTGGTGCAGCTAACTGGTTAAATGGATCTTCAATTGGCATATACATTCTTGCTATTGGTGCTCTAACAATCATTTACATGATTTTCGGCTGGTTCGGCACAGTGATCCGTGAAAGTGAAGCAGGAATATACAACGATGATGTTGATAGCTCTTTCCGTATGGGAATGATGTGGTTTATCTTCTCCGAGGTCATGTTCTTCGCTGTGTTCTTCGGCGTATTGTTTTACGCGCGGACGATCTCTATTCCTTGGCTGGGCGGCGACAGCAACAACTTCTTCACCAACACCCTACTTTGGGAAAACTTCACAGCAGAATGGCCAACCAATGGCCCCGGTAATATGGGTGGAGAGTTTGAACCGATGCCGCCATGGCCGCTGCCAACAATCAACACCATTATACTGCTGACATCAGGCGCAACTATTACTGCGGCTCACCACGCTATTCAATCGGGTCATCGCCGCTTACTGACAACCTTCCTGGGCTTGACCTGGTTGCTTGGCTTTATCTTCATGGCCTGCCAGGCCTATGAGTACTATGAAGCCTATGCTCACCTTAATCTGACGCTGAGCAGCGGCATGTACGGCGCGACATTCTTCATGCTCACTGGTTTCCACGGTTTGCATGTCACTATCGGCGCAATCATTCTGCTGGTGATCTGGCTGCGCTGCCTGCGCGGTCACTTCACCCCGGAACATCACTTCGGGTTTGAAGCAGCAGCTTGGTACTGGCACTTCGTGGATGTGGTCTGGTTGGCTCTGTATATTTTCGTGTACTGGGTATAACAGAACACGCGGTCCGGACTGCCGAAGACATAAAAAAGGCCCGCATAAGCGGGCCTTTTTTATTCTCTAAACCAAACTTACAGCTTAGCGGCATTCTCACCGAGGTAGCTGGCAACACCTGCTGGCGTGGCTGTCATACCAGCATCACCCTGTTTCCAGTTTGCAGGGCACACTTCGCCATGCTGCTCGTGGAACTGAAGCGCTTCAGTAATGCGAACCATCTCATCGAGGTTGCGCCCCAAAGGCAGGTCATTCACAACCTGGTGACGAACCAAACCGTCTTTGTCAATCAAGAAACTACCACGCAGTGCAACACCAGCACCTTCCAATTCAACACCATATGCCTGACAGATTTCATGCTTAACATCAGCAACCATGGTGTATTTGACCGGACCGATACCACCATCATTGATTGCAGTATTGCGCCATGCGTTATGCGTAAACTGAGAATCAATAGAAACTGAGAACACTTCACAACCCAGTTCTTTCAGCTTATCGGTACGATGATCGAGACCAATTAACTCTGAAGGACACACGAAGGTGAAATCCAGCGGATAAAAAACGACCCATGCGTACTTGCCACCACGGGCTTCAGTAAAATTCAGGTCGCCAACAATGCTGCCATCACCGAGTACCGCTGCGGCTGTAAAATCAGGGGCTGGCTTTCCAATCAAAACACTCATAACTTAACCTTCCTTAAAACACGTTGGTAAAAACAATAATAAAATGGGATGTGCTGCCAAAGACACCGAGCAACACCAACAGCTAATAACTGGTAGAGGAATACTATATTAGTTCTGGTCTAAAATTCGAATTTTTGCCGCCCTAAAATAGCAATCCGAGCAACCTATGGATAAAAACTCATTTAGAAGCTCGGCTCCTGAGAAGAAATTAACTAGCGCCAGATCGATTCCACTGAAATACCCTGCGACTCAGGTACACCCGCGTATATCTGCGTTCTTTCAAATTCAGTCTGTAAAATATTCAGACTTAGCTCCACCCCATCCTGTCCGCCAGCAGCAAGACCAAACAAATAAGGCCGCCCGACACACACAGCATCGGCAC
>CAJXQV010000010.1 GCA_913058165.1 uncultured Chromatiales bacterium
TACGAGATTGCCTCTTGTCTCGTGGGCTCGGAGATGTGTATAAGAGACAGTCCAGAATGCGATCTTCTGCCGCATCTTCTGCCCTATGTTGCACTTTATGCATCTCGGTTTCGCGCGTTAGCTTTATGGCAACATCGGTCAGGTCGCGGATGATGCTGTCGACCTCGCGCCCTACATAGCCCACTTCCGTGAATTTGGTGGCCTCAACCTTAATGAAGGGTGCATTAGCCAGTCGCGACAGACGTCGGGCGATTTCGGTTTTACCCACGCCGGTGGGGCCGATCATTAGTATGTTTTTTGGGGAGACTTCATTACGCAGGCTCTCTTCGAGCTGCATGCGTCGCCAGCGATTACGTAAGGCGATGGCGACGGAGCGCTTGGCGCTGTCCTGGCCGACGATATGTTTGTCGAGTTCCTGAACGATTTCTCTGGGGGTCATTTTTGACATGATACTTATCTCTTATTTGTTGACGCCATCATCCGGGAGGCTCTCGAGGATGATGTTGCTGTTGGTATAGACGCAGATATCGGCCGCAATTTCCAAAGCCTTTCTGGCAATTTCCGGAGCGCTTAAGTCTGTGTTTTCAATGAGTGCTTTAGCCGCAGCCTGGGCAAAGCTGCCGCCTGAGCCGATGGCCATGAGATCGTTTTCAGGCTCAATAACGTCGCCGTTCCCGGAGATGATGAGCGACGCTTCTGCGTCTGCAACGCAGAGCAAGGCTTCCAAGCGCCGCAGACGACGATCGGTGCGCCAGTCTTTTGCGAGCTCGATTGCAGCACGGGTTAAGTTGCCATACTGCTCTAGCTTGCCTTCGAACAATTCGAACAGGGTGAAGGCATCTGCGGTGCCGCCCGCAAAGCCAGCCAATACCTGGCCATCGGCAAGGCGTCTTACCTTCCGTGCGTTACCCTTCATTATGGTGTTGCCCAGACTCACCTGGCCATCGCCGGCGATGGCCACTTCGCCGTTGCGCCGGACAGACACAATGGTTGTGCCGCGATACTGTTCCATACTCTATTCCTTAGCGTAATTAAGCGACTTACCGGCGTTGTGTGCGCAATGCGCAGACAACGGGTGGCACGCCGCAGAGATTTAGTCTGACCCGGATACTTTGAACCCGGTTGAAGTATTGATATGTAACGCCGCCCGCTTAGCTTTCGTCGTCGGTTTTCCGACGTTTTTTCGCCACCGCGCGCGGGTGGGCTTTATCGTATATCTGGGCTAAGTGCTGAAAATCAAGGTGTGTGTACACCTGAGTTGTACTGATGTCGGCGTGCCCCAGCAGTTCCTGCACGCCACGCAGGTCACGGCTTGACTCGAGCAGGTGCGTTGCGAAGCTGTGGCGGAACAGATGCGGGTAGACCCGCTGGGGCAGACCGGCCGCTTTCGCCCGTTGCTTTACCCGGGCCTGCACGCTGCGCGGGCTGATTCGTGTGCCTTTGGGCCCGGTAAAAACTGCTGGCTCGGTGGGGCCTGCGACGGTTGAGCGCACCTTCAGCCAGGCATCGACGGCTTTACGAGCATAGCGGCCTACGGGAACAATACGGGTTTTGTTGCCCTTGCCGGTGACTCTGACGGTACCATCGGCGGTATCGATTTCGCCAATGTTGAGGCTGACCAGTTCAGCGAGGCGTAAGCCGGACGAATACAGCAGTTCGAGCATGGCCTTATCACACAGATCGACAGGTTCGCTGCCGGGCACTTCCATTAGGTGTGCCATCTGGTCGGCATCGAGTGTTTCGGGCAGTCGTTTGGGGCTTTTTGGTGCACGGATATCGACGGCCGGGTTGTTCTGCAGCAGGTTTTCCCGAATCAGGTAATTGAAAAAGCTGCGCGCACCCGACAAGCGCCTTTGTATGCTTCTGCCACAGAGTCCTTTGGCGTGGCTGATGGCAGCAAAGCGGCGTATTTGGTGATCGCGCAGATCAGGCCAGTCGGCAATGCTTTCATCGCTGCAAAAGCCGCTTAAGCACTCGAGGTCGCGGCGGTAGCTTTTAATGGTGTGACCGGAGAGTCGCCGCTCTAGGCGCAGATGCTCCAGAAAGCGACTGACTTGCTGAACTGCGCCGGGATTCATCTGTATTTAGAGCTCATAGCGGGGGTATTCCCCGGACGGGCGGCTATCGGCTGCTAAGCGCGGCAGAAACCATTTCACCCATGCGGGCGAGAAATTCCATGCCTTGATCAGGACTGAAATAGTCAGCATCACGGCTGCCAATAGCCAAAAATCCGCTGGAGCATTTTTCACCCAGCGGTACCAGAGCGGCTGAGCCGATTTCAATGTTGCCGATACCGAATAGAAAGTCGCGCTGGGTGTCACGAATAAAACCGCAGCGTGGTGTGCCCATGTCGAGAAATGTCTTGAACGGGGTGAGACCTTCGTCGTTTCTGTTGATAACGCGCAGGAAGCGGGTTTCCGGCTCGCGCTGATTTGCACTGGGTAAAAACAACACCATGACCGCATGTTCGGCGAGTAATTCGCTGCGCAGGGTGGACTCAAGGGCGCTAACGATCTCATCGCGGTTTTTTGCTGCCAGCAGCTTAATGGATAGTGCGTCGATCTTGCTGGACAGGTCATCGTTGCCGCGTGCGACGTCAATTAGTTCGCGTAATTGCCGCTCCAGTGTCTCGTTTTTATCTCGCAATACGGCCACCTGACGCTCGATGAGCGAGGTTGCACGAGGGCCGCCGGTGCGGTGCGAGAGCTCAATAGTGTGCAGAAGGTGCGGATGACTGTCGAAAAAGTCGGGGTTATTGCCAAGGTAATCGGCGACCATCTTGGCGTTAATGCCTTGAAGCTGGGCTTCGGCATTGGCTTTGTTTGCCGTGCTCATTCTGTTTGCATCATCCGTTAAAAGTTATCGCTTAATTGCCCTTCAAACACTGTAATGGCCTCACCGGTGAGATAAACCTCACTGCCGGGGCCATTCCAATGAACCTGCACATCTCCGCCGGGCAGGCTGACGGTGACTTTTTTGCCCAGCAGACCAGCCAGTTGCCCGGCCACTGCTGCGGCGCATGCGCCGGTTCCGCAGGCTTGGGTTTCACCTACACCGCGCTCAAATACCCGCAGCTTAATGTGCGAATCACTGAGCACCTGCATGAAGCCAATATTAGCACGGTTAGGAAAGCATTCATGCCGCTCAAGCGCTGGTCCCAGGGTGGCGACATCGGCGTTATCAGCATCATCGACCAGCAACACAGCGTGCGGATTACCCATCGATACCACCCGGAATTCCACATTCTGCCCGGCGGCCTTAGTCCGGTAGGGGGCTGTCGTCTGAGTTGTCACAAATGGCAGTGCAGCGGGCTCGATGGCGGGTACGCCCATGCCCACTGATACCAGGCCATCCGCAGTGATATTGGCTTTGACAACCCCGTGGCCGTATTCCATCAGGTAGGTCGGTTGGTGATCGGATGAATCGCCCGCCAGAAGGCGTGCAATGCAGCGTGCGCCATTGCCGCATTGCTCAACTTCGCCGCCATCGGCATTGAAAATGCGATAGAAAATATCGTTAGCTTCCGAATGGGGTGGTTCCATCCACAACAGTTGATCAAAACCTATTCCGGTGCGGCGATTACTCATCCTTCGAATGAATGCGGCATCGAAATGAGGCGCAGTTTTTCCGCGCATGACGACGAAGTCATTGCCAAGCGCGTGCATTTTTACAAAAGGGATACTCATTTTTTAATAAACCAAAAATAATCTCAAAGCAACAAGGTACAACCTATTCAGCGGTATTTTAAACTCACTGTTAACCGTATCGCGAAATTAGCTGCAAAACGCAATTGCATTTTGTTAAATGCAAGGATAACTTGCATCGCTGCGAAAAAATAATAATAGCGGAGAAAACTATGCGTTCCATTATGGTTCTGAACGCCAAAGGGGGTTGCGGCAAAAGCACCCTCGCAACAAGCCTTGCTAGTTACTATGCCACGGAGAAGGGCAACAAGGTCGCATTGGCAGATTACGATCCTCAGCACTCCAGTCTTGATTGGCTCGAGCGCCGTCCGGAGCGGGTAGCTCCGATAGTCGGTGTTGAGGCTGATAAGAGCGGTTTACGGGGGTTGCCACGTGACACCGAGGTGCTGATTATTGACGCCCCTGCACGGTCTCACGGCAAAGAGCTGAGTACTTTAGTGAAGCATGCGCAAACTATCATTGTGCCGGTATTGGCCTCACCTATAGATATACAGGCTGCGGCACGGTTTCTTGAAGAACTGCGTCCGATAGCCCACAAGCGCGCCAAGGTTGCTGTTGTGGCAAACCGGGTTAAAGAAAATACGCTGATCTTTGAAGAGCTCAATGAATATCTGAGTGACATGCGCGTGCCTTATGTTGGCGCTTTCCGTGATGCTCAGAATTACATTCGTGCTAACAGCCGTGGTTTGGGTATCTATGAGCTTCCTGAGTACCTGGCCTGGCCGGATTGGGATCAGTGGGATGAGCTGGTGACTTACCTCAACAGTAAACGCAGTCGCATATAGCCTAATAGCCGTATTTACTGCTGTGATAATTCTGACCCGCCCGACAGATGTCAGCGGGTCAGGGTTTATCTATTGCGTGCCTTAATTATCTTTTCAGGAAGATTCTTTTAGAAACTTATTGGGCGTCGACTTTTAGTCGGGGCAGCGAAGATGGCTGCCAGCTCAGCTCCAGGCCTTTGCGGAAAGCGGCTGAGGCTTTGTCCGGTTCCTTTAGTTTCAGCATGAGCTGTCCGAGCTCGTTGTAGGCCTCAGGCACGGGCCGCAGGCCACCAATACTCGCTTCCAGATAGCTGCGGGCCTTGCCCCACAGCTGACTGCGTATACAGAGCCTGCCGGCTGCGAGCAGCAAATCAGGATCATCGGGGCGTTCTTTTAGCCACTTTTCGGCGCGTTTTAACAGAACCTGCGGTTCTGCCGTGTGCAGCTGACCGTAGCGTTTAACCAGCGCGCTGTCCCATTGCTGATTAAGTGCCTTACGGATGAGCTCTTCAGCATCGAGATGTTCGCCAGCCAATGTTGTGGCTTCGATACGTATGAGCACCAATTCATGGTCTTCACGCAGGTTTCGCGGTACCCGCTTCCAGACGTTTTCGATGTCCGCCTTGGATCGCCCGGCATCAGCTAATAAGCCCTGGTAGCATTTTACCGACCAGTCGCGGAGCTGCTGTTTACCCAAGCGCTTGCGCAGCTTAGGCAACAGGCTTTCCAGGGTTTGCCAGTCGCCACCTTTCAGGCATATCTCGGCCAGCAGGCGAAAGGCTTCACCGCTGCGTGGGCTGCGATCAATGACCCGTTCCAACGTGCTTCTGGCTGCTGCAGTTTCGTCGTTCCGCAGCTGCAGCTCAGCCTGCGTAAGCAATATTGCGCTGCTTGCTTCAGGGTCTTGATCCTGTGCCATTTGCAGCCAGTTATCGCGGCGTTCGGTATCGCCCTGAGCTTGAGCTGCACGTGCGGCAGCGAGGTAATTCAGCAAGGGGGTTTCACTCGAGCGGATGCCTTTGGTGAGCAGTTTCTCGCCTTTGGCAAAATTGCCTTCCGCCAGTTCAATATAGCCCTGTGTGATGCGCCGGTTGGCACGCTTTGCCCTGGCCTTTGCCGCCACTTCGCCAAGCTGCGCGGGGGCTTGCCAGATTCGCACTGTCAGTCGAACTGCGATGTAGCAGAAGATCAGTAGGAGCAGCATGACAGGCGCTGACATCTCCACCGTATAGCCGGCGAAATTGATCAGCACATAGCCATTGTCGGCGACTAAATAGTTGGCTGCCAGTGCGCCGAGTGCAAGGCAGACAATAATCAGGATGCCAAACTTCATTGAGTGCCGCTCCGTAGCTGTGCCAGATCGTTGCGAATGGCTGCGATGTCGGGCAATGGCTGGTTCGCAGGCTCACTGATTAGCGAATCAATAGCTTTTAGCGAATCCGCTACGGGCGCTGAGTTCGTGTCAAAGTTCTGCTTGAGGCGGGCACTGACGGTATTCAGGCTGGCGCTGTAAACAGCCGGCTCACCTTGCAATAGCGCGAGTTTGGCGGTTTGAAGTTCCAGCAACAGGCTGCGGCGTAATAGGGCTGCGTCGGCACCACTAAGTTGCGGCACGATCTCGTTATCGCTGCGTTTAACGCTAATGACTTCTGAAAATGCTTCACGGATAGAGGCGATTGCCCGGTCAATGCCTTCGCTGTCGTTACTGAGTTTTGGCGTGTTGCCAAAACTCTGGGGTAGATTCTTTTTCAGAGCCATACCCGGAATGCGCTCAATAATGGTTTGTAGCACTGCAGCATCGACCGACACCGGATGTTGCTGTTGAATTTGCAGTTCGCCAATAGCCGCAGAAATACGCTCGCGAATGGGCGTGAATGATGGGTTGGCCAGCTGGCTAAAGCGTTCATCGGCGAGTGTTAGGGCTGCCTGAGAAGCATTAACGTTGCGGGCGATATAGAGCTGGGTCTCGGCAAGTCGCAGATACCAGTCTGCTTCCAGATTAAGTATCTTGCGACGGGCATCTTCGTCGGTTGCCGGAATAGTGTTCAGCATGGCCTCTATTTGATCAAACCTTACCGGGATTGTGTCGAGCCTTGCACCTTGCGCATCCAGACGAGTAGATAGCTGCTGAAGGTTCTCTGTGTTGTAGCTGGCTTTGCCGTCTAACTTGCTCATAGAGCGCTGCAAGCTCTGAACGCTTGCTTGTGCGAGCCGGGCGCTGTCATCCGGTGCAGCGGTTTGCTGCTGCCATAGCAGCCAGCTACTGACACCCAATGCAGCAATTGCGATGATTAAAGCCAGACCATTGCCTCGTTTTGGCTGGGGCGCGGTGGGCGCATCACCCGTGTCTGCCGGCGGATTGGTTGCGCCGGGGCTTTGGGTGTCTTTGTGCTCATCTGTATTCATAGGTATCTAGTCACGGGTAGCTGCACTCCGGAAATCTGTCCGGGCCAGAAAGCTTCAGATGCCATTCTGCCAGTGAATGCGAGCGGCATCCATTGTGAAAACCCCAAGCCGATGCGGTGGATTGTGTAACAGGGCTAGTTTGGCTTGTATTTTGTGGTGATGTCTTGTGGAGCAAGGGGTTCAGCCGCGTGACCGCGACTGGCCCACAAAATGATTTTTAGTGCGCTAATCTAGTCGCACCAGGTGTCGACATCCTTCTGCGCTTTGGCGCGCGCTTCATCGATATCCAGCCATTTGGTCACTTCGCCGTCCGGACCAACCTCATAAATGCGGCGGTTGCTCGCGTATTTGTTTTGGATCTCACGGGCACGGGCACAGTTGGCTGTGCGTTGTGCCTTTCGCTCGGCCGCGACTTCGGCTTCTGCTGCTGCAGTTTCACGAGTAACTTCATCGTTGAGAAGCTCGGCTGCCCGTGCTTCGTCCTTTGTCGCCAGCTGCTGTTCAATTTCAGCCTCGTCGGTTGGCGTTGCGCTGAGATTGGTTGCGGCAGCATCGACATTATCGGGTGGCATGTCAGAGTAACTGCGCTCACCGTCACTGCCACGCCATTCGTAGATAGTCTTGGCGCCAGCGATGCCGCTCAGCACACTAAGTCCTGCCAGCAGAAGTACGATACGTGTATTTGTGCGCATAGTTATTCCTGAGGTGTGCATCCAGCGAAGCAGCGGTGCGAACCACTGATCCGATAGTAAGCCGATATTCCCCTGTTGAGCGTGTTGTGGTGAATTGTGTAGCAGAGCCTGTTCCGTGCTATTTGAGTCTTAAGTCTGCTCTAGTATCGTCAATATTCTTAAATAATGCAGGTTATGCCGCTGTGGGCAGCAAAAAGCCGCCCCGGCGAACCGGAGCGGCTTAGACTCACAGACCCGGAGGCTTTTAAACCACGGGCATTACAGCTTTTGGTTATTCCGAAGTTCGTGAGAACTCAGGATAGGCTTCCAGACCGCACTCGTGGATATCGGAGCCTTCGTACTCTTCTTCCTCCGAGACTCGAATGCCCAGAGTCAGCTTGATGATCGTCCAGACCACAAGGCTGGTACCGAAGACCCAGGCAAAGATTACGGTGATGCCGGTTAACTGCAAGCCAACAGTGGCATCAGCATTCGTCAACGGCACTGCGAGCAGACCCCAGATCCCCACAACCCCGTGTACCGAGATCGCGCCTACGGGGTCATCGATTTTGAATACGCGATCCATGAACACGATTGACGGCACCACCAACAGGCCGCCAACCATACCGATCATGGTGGCTTCAATGGGGCTTGGGGTCAGAGGTTCAGCCGTAATAGCAACCAATCCGGCAAGTGCGCCGTTAAGGGCCATCGTGAGGTCAGCTTTGCCAAACCACGCGCGCGCCAGCAATAATGCGGCAATCAGGCCGCCGGCAGCAGCCATATTGGTGTTCACAAAGATGAGTGACACTGCATTGGCTTCCGACACGTCAGACAGTTTTAGTTCTGAACCGCCATTAAAACCGAACCAGCCCAGCCATAAAATTAATGTGCCCAGTGTTGCCAGCGGCAGGTTTGCACCGGGAATAGCTTTTACGTCACCGTCTTTTGTGTACTTGCCTTTCCGTGCGCCGAGCAGAATGACGCCGGCCAGAGCCGCTGCAGCACCGCACATGTGCACCACACCCGAGCCTGCGAAATCAATAAAGCCCAATTCATTCAGGAAGCCGCCGCCCCATTTCCAGTAGCCCTGCACCGGATAGATGAAGCCGGTTAAGACAACGGCAAACAGGAAGAATGACCACAGCTTCATGCGTTCAGCAACGGCACCCGAAACAATCGACATTGCGGTAGCGACGAACACCACCTGAAAGAAGAAATCCGATAGATTTGAGTAATAGGTGTCACCACCACTGGCAATCACTTCCTCGGCAGAGTTATCTGCGCTGGTAAGCATTAGATCCGAGAGTTGAGGAATAACCCCGTTGCCCTCACCGTACATGATGCCGTAGCCGGTGAGCATGTACATAATGCAGGCAATGGCGTAGAGGCCGATGTTCTTGGTCAGTATTTCTGCGGTATTTTTAGACCGGACAAGGCCTGCCTCGAGCATGGTGAAGCCAGCAGCCATCCACATGACGAGTGCGCCGCATACGAGAAAGTAAAAGGTATCAAGCGCGTAACTTAGTTCTGTTATTTGATCCATCTTTAATCTCCTGAGATGGTCCGAAGTTAGATTGCTTCCGCGCCGGTCTCGCCGGTACGGATACGGATGACTTCTTCAAGGCTACTAACGAATACTTTGCCGTCACCGATCTTTCCGGTGCGGGCAGTATTTACGATGGCTTCGACAACCTGTTCAACGAGGTCGTCATCAATAGCCAGTTCGATTTTTGTTTTGGGCAGAAAGTCGACGACATACTCTGCACCACGATAAAGCTCGGTATGACCACGTTGACGTCCGAAACCTTTAACTTCAGTAGCGGTGATGCCCTGTACGCCAATGTCTGCAACGGCCTGGCGCACATCATCCAGCTTGAAGGGTTTGATGATGGCTGTAATTAATTTCATGTGTTGCTCCGAAAGCACCCCAACGGAAAGCATCCCGTTGGGGTGATGTTGTTTACTTCAGGATAGAAAAGTTTTTGGTAATGCCGAAGATCAGTGTGTTTTGGGACTGGTCATTAGCGATGAGGTCGCGGTCGGCATAAACATACGAGATCTTGTAATCAAACAGATCAATGTTATTGACGGTTAAAGTGTCGCCATAGCCAAGCTCAAAGTAGCCTGCGGATTTAATTGGCTGGTCAGGCACACCTTTAATTTGGTCCCAATCCCAGTAGCCTGCAGTACCATAAAAGCCTTTAACTTCAGCTGTTGCTTCGTAGTAAACGTATTCCTGATCGAGCTTGATGTTGTTGTCCCGTTCATTATTCAGAAACTTACCCGGGTTAATGCTAATGCTGAGCCATTTCCAGCCTGCAGATAGGTTGGCTTCAATGAATGGATCAATTACGTTGTCGGTGTAGCCGTAGTAGGTGGCGCCAACCCCCCAGTTAAAATCGCCCACTTTGTCGCCGAAGCCGGCGTAGAGATCCACTTCCACGCCACTGTCTTCTGTTTCTGTGACGTCTACTGTATTCCCGATGGGATCGAGTACTTCAACGGTTTTAGCCACTTGCACTGAGGACAGCCAGGTGCCCGCATAGAACATGCCGGCGCTCAGGTCGAGCCCGCCCTGTGCAGCGGCTTTGCCGTTTGAGGCATCTGCACCGCGGAATACGTAGTTGCTAACGAGCCCGGCGTTGCCTGTGAGCTCTGCGGCATTCGCAGAGACGATGTTTAATCCTGTTGCAGCTGTTATCGCGGCAACTGTTAGAAAAGCCTTTTTCATACGGTTTCCTTTAGTTATTGATGTTGTGTCCCGGGTCAGAGAGTGGGACGATTCGTTGTCTCGTAAATAACAAAGCAGAATCCGTGCCACAATTTGCAAAGCCTTTTCTTTCAGAGCCTTAGCATGAGTTGGCTGGTTTTTAGGCAGCTGGCGGTAGAGTCGCGCGCACTGTTTTGGTGCGGAACTAAGGTGGCTCGGTTTGATTTAGTGCGGATTGAACAGACCAGAGCATTGATGAGGGTTTAGCGCATCAATTCGGTGCAGTGGATTTAGCCTCGGGCATGGATATGCGGCTTTTGGCTTTAGAGCCCGATTAGGCGAGGCTAGGGTGATAGCCCTATAGTCTGCTTTATATATCGTACATATTGAGGAATGCAGGTGAGTAAACCAACAATAGAATCATTAGCCAGCAAGCTTTCTGAGCTTGTTCCTGAGCGCTTAAAAGACTTGGGCAGCCGGGTGCCGGGCTCACCACCTGACCTGAGTAAGCTTGAAGGTTTCGGTGGCCACGGATTTGACGCTCTCAAGGCTGACCTTGAAACTAACTTTAGTGCGGTTCTGCAGAGCGCTTTTGAGAAGATGGAATTGGTGAGCCGTGAAGAGTTCGATGTTCAACGTAAGGTTTTGGCGCGTACCCGCGATAAATTGGAGCAGCTTGAGGCTGAACTTCGGCGGTTACAGGCTGGGGCCGCATCGCATGATGATGCTGTTTAGCGTGACGTTCTCAATTGCAGTAAGTGCCGCAATATGTGCTTTTGCTCATATGGGCGGTAACTTAGGGCATTTGATGAGCAGAGCGAAGGCTTCGTAGAAGGCGATGCAACTGGCCACGGTCAGTACCCGCATACAATCCGGATTACACGCACCGCCCGTTCGGGTTGAGGTGCACGTTTCTGCTGGGCTGCCTTCGCTATCAATTTCCGGCTTGGTTGAAGCCGCAGTTAAAGAAAGCCGTGACCGTGTGTGCGCTGCCATTCGCAATAGCGGCTTACAGGTTCCTGACGGTCGTATTGTTGTGAGTCTGGCGCCTGCCGATTTGCCGAAGTCGGGCAGTCGCTTCGACCTGCCCATTGCCTTGGGTATATTGGCGGCATCGGGTCAGGTGCCCACCGATAAACTCGCCGGCTGTGAGTTCTTCGGTGAGTTAGGGTTGTCCGGTGCGCTGCAATCGGTGCCTGCGCTATTGCCTTCCGCAATGCATGCGTTGCGCGGCAGTTGCTGTGTTGTAGTACCGGCAAAGTGCGCCGCCGAAATGTCGTTGCTCAGTAAAGGGAATGTCTATCTGGCAGACAATCTGTTGGACGTCGTCCGGTTTTTACACGGCGCCACCGACTTACCCCGTCCGCCATCTTTAGGGGCAGCCGCTGGTAATGCCGCAGCCGCGCTTTATTACGAAGATTTTGCAGATGTTTCTGGCCAACATCACGCCCGCCGGGCGATGCTTATTGCGGCGGCAGGTGGCCACAATATATTACTGTCCGGCTCTCCCGGTACCGGTAAGAGTATGTTGGCCCGAAGATTGCCCGCATTGTTGCCGTCACTGGGCGACGCCGAAGCATTGGAATCAGCGGCTTTGTATTCTCTCGCGGGTCAGGCGCTGCCCGATTGGCGCAGAGTACCTTTCCGGGCGCCGCACCATACCGCATCGAGTGTTGCATTGGTTGGGGGTTCAGCTAAGCCGAAGCCAGGGGAAATATCGTTGGCACATCGTGGTGTGTTATTTCTTGATGAGCTGCCGGAGTATTCACGTGCGGCACTCGAGGCTTTGCGTGAACCGCTTGAGACGGGCTGCATCACCATTGCGAGAGCCGGGCAGAGTTGCGAGTTTCCTGCGCGCTTTCAGTTGGTGGCGGCGATGAACCCCTGCCCCTGCGGCTATGCCGGTGACCCCGGGCACAACTGCCATTGTTCACCTGATTCAGTGCGGCGCTACCAAAGCAGAATTTCGGGCCCATTACTGGATCGCATTGATCTTATGGTAGCGCTCACCCGCAGCCCGCTAAGTTTTGCAGAGAGGCTGGAGCGAGGCGAAACTTCGGCGTCTATGCGGGCCGCGATAGCGCCGGCGCGCAGCGCCCAGAATCAGCGCGGTTGCCTCAATGCCAGATTGAGTGCTGAGGCCACACGTGAGTATTGCTGGCCTGATAGCGAGGGCAAGCGTGTATTAGAAAAAGCCGCCGAACGTTACGGCTTATCGTTGCGCGCAAGCGACCGTATTTTGCGGGTTGCGCGAACTATTGCGGATATTAACG